>NZ_BAAHXB010000062.1:0-33548 GCF_054657215.1 Endothiovibrio diazotrophicus | reverse complement strand
TCCTAGCCCAAAAAGGTGGGCTCGGCCGGAATGGGAGGGCCGCGTATACGGCGCAGATGCGGAAATCTGCATGGGAGCGTTGCTCCGCCGTAGCGGCCCCTTTGGGGACGCGGATTCCCTTATTGGGGCGAGTCGTTGCCTTTCGCGAGCTCTTCCTCCGTCGCCACCGCCTCGAGAACGACCGCCGCCAGCGGCGGCAAGGTGAGCGGCACGGAGAAGGGGCGGTTCATCCACGGCTGCTCCTCGGCGATGAGCGGATCGCTGCCGTTGCCGACGTCGCTGCCGCCGTAGTAGGCGGAGTCGGAGTTGAGCACCTCGCGGTAGGCACCGCCGCTCGGCACGCCGACGCGGTAGTCGTGGCGCGGCACCGGGGTGAGGTTGAGCACCACCACCAACTCCTCGCCCTCGGCCCCCTTGCGCAGGAAGCTGAGCACCGACTGCTGGGCGTCATGGCAGTCGATCCACTCGAAGCCGTGCGAATCGAAGTCGTGACGATGGAGCGCCGGCGACTCGCGGTAGAGTCGGTTGAGGTCCTTGACCAGCCGCTGCATCCCCTGGTGCAGGGGGTAGTCGAGCACGTACCAGTCGAGCACGCCGGCACTGTTCCACTCGGTGCCCTGGCCGAACTCGGTGCCCATGAAGAGCAGCTTCTTGCCCGGATGGGTGAACATGTAGCTGTACAGCGCGCGCAGGTTGGCGTGACGCTGCCACTCGTCGCCGGGCATCTTGGTGAGCATCGAGCCCTTGCCATGGACCACCTCGTCGTGGCTGAACGGCAGCATGAAGTTCTCGGTGAAGGCGTAGAGCATGCTGAAGGTGAGCATGTCCTGGTGATACTGGCGGTGGATCGGCTCGTGGGCCATGTAGGCCAGGGTGTCGTTCATCCACCCCATGTTCCACTTCAGATCGAAGCCGAGCCCCCCCAGGTAGGTGGGCTTGCTCACCTGGGGCCAGGAGGTGGACTCCTCGGCGATCATCAGGATCCCGGGGCACTCCTCGTGTACCGCCACGTTGAGTTCGCGCAGAAAGTCGATCGCCTCCAGGTTCTCCCGCCCGCCGTGCTGGTTGGGCACCCACTCCCCCTCGTTGCGGGAGTAGTCGAGGTAGAGCATGGAGGCCACCGCGTCGACCCGCAGGCCGTCGATGTGCAGTTCCTCCAGCCAGTAGACGGCGCTGGAGATGAGGAAGTTCTTCACCTCGTTGCGGCCGAAGTTGTAGATCAGGGTCGACCAGTCCTTGTGCTCGCCGAGCCGCGGGTCGGCGTGCTCGTAGAGCGGCGTGCCGTCGAAGCGCGCCAGGCCGTGCTCGTCCTTGGGGAAGTGGGCGGGCACCCAGTCGAGGAGCACGCCGATACCGTGGCGGTGGCAGTGGTCGACCAGGTAGCGGAAGTCGTCCGGACTGCCGAAGCGGCGGGTGGGGGCGTAGTAGCCGGTGGCCTGGTAGCCCCAGGAGAGGTCGAACGGATGCTCGGTGACCGGCAACAGCTCGATGTGGCTGAAGCCCATCTCCTGCACGTACTCCACCAACTGATGGGCCAGCTCGCGGTAGTTGAGGAAGCCCCCCTCGGCGTCACGCCGCCACGAGCCCGGGTGGACTTCGTAGACCGACATCGGGGTGTGCTGCCAGTCGTGCGCGCTGCGGGCGGTCATCCACTCCTCGTCGGCCCAGGGGAACGTGCTCTCTCCGGCGATCACCGAGCCGGTGCGTGGGCGAAGTTCATGATACTGCCCGTAGGGATCGGCCTTGAGGAGGATCGCGCCGCTGTGGCGGTTGCGGATCTCGTACTTGTAGACGTGGCCCGGCTGCAGGTCGGGGATGAACAGCTCCCACACCCCGCTGCCGCCGCGCGCGCGCATCGGATGGGCGCGGCCGTCCCAGCGGTTGAAGTCGCCGACCACGCTGACCCGCTCGGCATTGGGCGCCCACACCGCGAAGAGCACCCCGGCCACACTCTCCACCCGGTGCTCACGGGCGCCGAGGATGCGGTAGGCGTGGTGGTGGCGCCCCTCGCCGAAGAGGTGGAGATCGAAATCGGCGAGCTGGGCCCCGTAGGTGTAGGGGTCGTGGCCAATATGATCGTGGCCGCCGGCATCCTGCCAGATCAGCCGGTAGTGCTCGGGCAGCGCGGCATCCTCGCCACGCCACTCGAACAGGTCGCTGTCGGGCAGGCGGGCGAGCTCATGTCCCCCCTCGGCAATGGTCACCGCCTCGGCGTGGGGCAGGAAGGCGCGCACCACGGTAGCCCCGTCCTCCTGGTGGCGGCCGAGGACGGCAAAGGGGTCGTGGTGGCGCGCTTCGATGATCTTGCGCAGCTCGTCGGAGAGGTTTTGCTTCTTGGTCATGGCGGGAGGTCTCTGTCGATATACGTGGGAGCAGTGGGGGAGCGGTGAACGACGCCGTAGGGTGGATGCGCTGCGCCTATCCACCCTACGGCACTCGAATCTCCATCACGGGACGGATACACCTCCACTTCGCTCCGGTGGATGCGCAGCGCTTATCCACCCTACGGTTCAGAAGTCATAGTCGAGAATGGCGTCGGCGCGGCGGCAGATCTCCCGGCCGTAGTCGGTCCACAGCCCCTGGCCCCAGTAGCGGTAGCAACTGGTCTGGGAGGCGAGCAGGTGGAACAGCGCGTTGCGGTAGCGCGGGTCCGAGGTGGGCACGCCCGCCTTCAGCACCACCTCGTTGAAGTGGGAGCTGGCCCGCTCCATCGGGCCGAGCACATTGTCGTAGCCCTGCACCCAGGAGAGGTTGTTGGTCCAGCTGCCGCCGTCCATGTGGAAACGGTGGTCGCGGCGCTTGCACTCCTCGATCGCCGCGGCCAGCTTCTCCGGCCCGGAACCGGGCTCGAAATGCTCGAACAGGGAGGCCTGGAAGATCGGCTGCACCGCGGGAAGGTCCTGCTCCTCAATCCCCATGGCGAAGAGGTGTTCGAGGTACTCGGTGGCATTCATCAGCGGTACGTCGGAGCCGCTGGCGGCGCGCACCACCTCGAAGTACTTCGGCGGGAACTCGTTCATCATCACCCCGCCGTTCTCGCCGTCGGCGATCTGGCTGACCAGCGGCGGCACGCTCTTGCCCGCCAGTTGCCAGCGGTCGAGGCTCTGCGCCTCGTACCAGGGCTGCATCTGCGCCACCAGCTTGGTGTCGGAGCCCTGGGTCTTGATGATGGCGATGATCTCGGCGCTCTCGCCCTTGGAGTTGGTGCAGACCAGGCGGTGGGGCAGGTGCTTCTGCTCGATGCCGCGCCCATCCCCCGGCAGCTCCACCGAGTGCTCCTGCACCAGCACCCACTGGTAGCCGCAGTCCTTGAGGGTCTTGACGAACTCGTAGGCGACGTCGGGGTGGTTGGGCAGCGCCATCTCCGCCGGCGAGAAACCGCGCACCCGGGTGAGCGCCTCCAGGCCGAAGATGGCGGCGAAGTGGTGCTGCCACGCCTTCACCTGCAGGCGGAAATCCTGCACCGGGGTGGAAGGGGCCACGGCGTGGCCCCAGGTGTTGCCGAGCCACTCCACCTTGCCGCGGTAGCGGGGATCGAGGGTGACCGTCTTGAGGGCGTCGATGACGTCGTCCAGCCCCATCTGGCGCAGGCCGTGGAGCAGCACGCCGGAGTAGTCGAGCATCACCCGCGGCGCGCGCCCCTCGTTGACCAGCTCGGGAATGAACTCGCCGATCCGCTTGTAGCACCAGTGGAAGACCGGGGCGTTGTGGTTATCGCCGATGTCCTGGTGCTCCATCATGTACTGGAGGTTGCTGATGATCCCGGCGGTGGCGAGATCATCACCGCCGGCGGGGATCAGCGGCTGCTGCATGTGCAGGGCCACCGCGCAGGCGCTCTTGATGCGGGCGAAGTCGATGCCGCTCTCGGGCAGGTAGACCGGCTTGCCGCGGGCGGCGTGGAGGGTCTCCTCGATCAGCGCCTCGTCGCCGCAGATGTTGGGCAGACCGTCGATGTACTCGGGAAGCTCGCGCATTGGGGCGCTCCTTGG
Source organism: Endothiovibrio diazotrophicus (assembly GCF_054657215.1). Classification (NCBI taxonomy): domain Bacteria; kingdom Pseudomonadati; phylum Pseudomonadota; class Gammaproteobacteria; order Chromatiales; family Thioalkalispiraceae; genus Endothiovibrio; species Endothiovibrio diazotrophicus. Next base: position 29,559 of record NZ_BAAHXB010000062.1, on the reverse strand, counting down.
TTGGTGGGTGAGCGGTGAACGGTGAGCAGTGCTCACCGCTTCCCATTCACTACTTGTGACGGATGTAGTCGTAGATGTTCACGTAGTTCTGGCCCGGCCAGTTCCACGAGTAGTCGAAGTGCATGCCGTTCTCCATCAGCTCGCGGAACTGATCGGGATAGTCGTACCAGAGGCCGATGGCGCGGCTCAGGGCCGACTCCAGGCCGGCATGGTCGGGGTCGCGGAAGGTAAACCCGTTGCGTCCCTCCCGGGGGCGGTCGGAGTGGTCCTTGTCGAAGACGGTGTCGGCCAGCCCGCCCACCTCGCGCACCACCGGCACGGTACCGTAACGCAGCGCGATCATCTGGGTCAGGCCACACGGCTCGAACAGGCTCGGCACCATCAGGATGTCGGCCCCGGCGTAGATCAGGTGGGCCAGTTCCTCATCGTAACCGATCTCCAGGTGGCAGTCCGGGTTGTCGTTCATCTGCCGTTTGATGTCCCAGAAGTGGGCGTTGATTCCCTGCTCCGGGCTGGAGCCGAGGAGCACGAACTGGGCGCCGCGCTCCAGCGCGTAGTAGAGGCCGTGGCGCACCAGGTCGAGGCCCTTCTGGGGATCGAGACGCCCGACGTAGGCGACGATCGGGCTGTAGTCCTTGCGCAGCCAGAGCCGCTCGCGTAGCGCCTCCTTGTCGGCGAACTTGCCGTCGACCGCAGCGGCATCGTAGTGGTGGGGGATGTGCGGGTCGGTCTGCGGATTCCACATCTCGTAGTCGAGGCCGTTGAGCACCCCGCCGAACTTGGCCTGATGGGTCGTGAGGACCGGCCCGAGTCCGTGGCCCTGCTCGGTGAAGCGCGCCTCCCAGGCGTGGCGCGGGGAGACCGTGGTGACGAAATTGGCGTAGACCACCGCGCCCTTCGCCAGGTTGATGGCGGTGGGGTCGTAATCGTCGCCGAGGCGGTCACGGGAATAGTAGTAGTCGTGGCGCTTCAACCCGGTGAGGTCGAGTACATTGGGACCGCAGATCCCCTGGTGCTTGAAGTTGTGGATGGTATGACAGACCCGCTGCCGCTCCAGCCCCTGGTGCTTGTAGATCTCGAACAGCAGCGGCGCCACCAGGCCGGTCTGCCAGTCGTGGGTGTGGATCACATCGGGCCGTTTGCCGCTCTGCAGCAGGAACTCCAGGGCCGCCTTGCTGAAGAAGGACCAGCGGATGTGCTCGTCGGGGAAGCCGTAGTAGCCGCCGCGGTTGAAGAAGTTCTCCGGCGAGTGGGGCTCGATGAAGAAGCACTTGCGGCCGTGGACGAAACCGAACCAGACGGTACAGCGCACCGCCCCCGCGCCCCACGGCACCCACAGGTCGGGGTGGGTCACCTGCAGTCCCCAGATGTGGTCGTAGCGCATGCAGTCGTAGAGCGGCAGCACCACCTCGACGGCGTGACCGCGGATCTCCAGCTCCCGGCTCAGCCCCAGAACCACGTCCCCCAATCCACCCACCTTGGCCACCGGGGCCATCTCCGGGGCAACCATCATGATGTACATACTCATCAAACCTCGTCATCGATCGTGGACGTGGAGTATTCGTTCCTATTCCTTAGGAACCGGTAGGGACGATCTCGGGTGCCGACCGATGGGCGCGCCCGATACTCTCCCAGGCGGCGTTCAGATCGGCATGGGCGCGCGGCACCCACGCCTCGCCCCAATAGAAATTGCAACTGGTCTGGGCGCGCAGCAGCCGCCACTGCGCCTCGTCCAGCTCGCGGTGCAGGGCGTGGTCGTGGTTGCCCAGCTCGCCGGCCCGCCAGCGGGTGTCGTGCAGGACGCGACTGGTCTCGGCGACCCGGGCCAGGCCCTCCTTCTGCTCCTCGGACCCGGTCCACTGGAGGAAACCGTGGCCGTGGTGCCAGCCGGTGTTCCACGCGCCGGTGTTGACCCGCACCTCCCCGCTGACCCCGTAGCGGTCCAGGTAGTCGTCGATGAAGGTCGGGCGCACCGCCCCGCCGTCGCGGGCGTGCTCCATCAGCTCGGTGTAGAGACCCCAGAAATTGGCCTTGGGTTCGGGGTTGCGGAACCAGCCGCCGTTGTCTCCGTCGGTAGCGGTGGTGACCAGCGGGGCGAAGTCGCACCAGCGGGTGCGCGCCTCCAGCTCCTGCTCGAACCAGCCGAGCTCCATTCCCGACTGCTGGGCGTCGGAGAGATCGCGGTCGCGCACCACCACGATGATCTCGTCGTCGCCGAAGCGGGCGACGTGGGGGCGGTAGCGCAGCTCCTGCCAGGACATCGGGGTGACCGCCTCCACATGGTCGCTGTCGACCAGCACGTAGCGGTAGCCGAGCCGCTTGAGCAGCGGGATCAGCTCCATGGAGAAGCCCATCTCCGGCGGCCAGAAGCCCTGGAAACGGTCCCGCCACAGCAGGTGGCCGGCGAGGCCGCGCCAGCGGGCGAGCTGCTCGTAGCGGTCCGCTTCGGGGATCAGCGGCAGCACCGGGTGGTAGTAGCCGGTGCCGACCACGCGGAAGATCGCCTCGTTCTGGAAGTGCCAGAGCAGCGCGCCGCAGTCGACCACGCCGTACATGCGCGCCTGGAACTCGGGATCGGCCAGGGTCTCCAGCAGGTTGCCGGAGAGCGAGAGGTGGACCCGGCCGACCTCTTCATAACCCCACAAGGAGCGCGGGATCCGGTCGAGCGCATAGAGCACCTCGTGGGTCTCCCAGGCGTTGTGCTCCAGATGCTCCCACAGGTTGCCGGCCGGCTGGTGGAGGTTGAGGACTAGGGCGTGGTGGATTTCGCGCACGGCGGTGAACCTCTCGATGGAGTGACTGGCTCTCGGTGGCGGTCCCGAAAACCCGGGGAATCTGCGCCGCCCGCACTACACGTTGATGACAGTGGGCGGCATGCGGTAAGGGCTCATGAAGGAACAACTCCCTGTCTTGGGACGCCGATCCATTCCCTCCGGCAAGGCGCGCAAAGGGTTGCATACCATGAGCATGCGCCCCTTTGCGCGCCTTGCCGGAGGGGCGTCTCGACGCCCCAAGATCAGGAAGTGATTCTTTCACGGGCCCTTAAAGGATAAATCACCCCGAACTCCCTTGTCTCGTGGTCCCGTGGAGCGGGGGATGGGGGGCAGCGGGGAGGGTCGTGTGGTCAGTCCCCCTGCTCGACCTCCGGCGTCCGCCGCCGCTGCACCAGCAGCGCCAGCGAACGCCCCGCCAGGGAGTAGTTCTCCCCCGGTTGATGGAAGCTGTTTCCCTTCAGTCCGTCATGCATCGCGGTATCCAGCACCATCCGCCAGCGGGTGCCGAGGGGGCGCGACGGCAGGGTGAAATCGATCGGCTCGTGGTGGGCGTTCATCAACAGCAGGATATGGTCGTCGCGCAGCACCTCGCCGCGCTGGTCCAGTTCGTCGAGCGCCTCGCCGTTGAGCGCCACGCCGATGGCTCGGGCGAAGTGGTGCGCCCACTCCGCGTCGCTCATCTCTGTCCCCTGGGGGGTGAGCCAGGCGATATCCTTCACCCCGCTCCCCTGGACCGGCCGTCCCTGGAAGAAGTGGCGGCGGCGCAGCAGCGGGTGGGCCTGGCGGATGCGCAGCAGGCGCTGGACGAAGGCGAGCAGCCCGCGCGCCTCGTCGTCCAGGTCCCAGTCGATCCAGCTCACCTCGTTGTCCTGGCAGTAGGCGTTGTTGTTGCCCCCCTGGGAACGCCCCATCTCATCGCCGGCCACCAGCATCGGGACCCCCTGCGAGAGCAGCAGGCTGGCCAGCAGATTGCGCGACTGGCGCAGCCGCAGGGCGTTGATCTGCGTATCGGCGGTGGGGCCCTCGACGCCACAGTTCCAGCTGCGGTTGTGATTCTCGCCGTCGCGGTTCTCCTCGCCGTTGGCCTCGTTGTGCTTGTGGTCGTAACTCACCAGGTCGCGCAGGGTGAAGCCGTCGTGGGCGGTGACGAAGTTGACGCTGGCCACCGGTCGGCGCCCGCCCGCCTCGTAGAGGTCGCTGGAGCCGGTCAGCCGCGAGGCGAGTTCGCCGATGACCCCTCCCTCGCCCTTCCAGTAGTCGCGCACCGCATCGCGGTACTTGCCGTTCCACTCGGTCCACCCCACCGGGAAGTTGCCCACCTGATAGCCGCCGGCGCCCAGATCCCAGGGTTCGGCGATCAGCTTCACCTGGGAGAGTACCGGGTCCTGATGGATGGTGTCGAAAAAGGAGCCGAGGCGGTCCACCTCGTGGAGCTCGCGGGCCAGCGCCGAGGCGAGGTCGAAGCGGAAGCCGTCCACATGCATCTCCTGCACCCAGTAGCGCAGGCTGTCCATCATCAGCTGCAAGACCTGTGGGTGGCGCATGTTGAGGGTGTTGCCGCAGCCGGTGAAGTCCATGTAGCGACTGGGATCGTCGGGGCGCAGGCGGTAGTAGGAGGCGTTGTCGATCCCGCGGAACGAGAGGGTGGGCCCCAGGGCATCCCCCTCGGCGGTGTGGTTGTAGACCACGTCGAGAATCACCTCGAGCCCCGCCGAGTGGAGGGTCTTCACCATGGTCTTGAACTCCTGCGCCGAGCCGCTGCGGCAGTAGCGCATCTCCGGGGCGAAGAAACCGATGGAGTTGTAGCCCCAGTAGTTGCTCATGCCCTGATCGGTGAGCCTGCGTTCGTCGGCGATGGCATGCACCGGCAGCAGCTCCACCGCGGTCACCCCGAGGCCCTTGAGGTGTTCGATCACCGGGAAGGAGGCCAACCCGGCGTAGGTGCCGCGCAGCTCCTCGGACACCCGCGGATGGCGCATGGTGAAACCCTTGACGTGGAGCTCGTAGATGACGGTGTCGTGCCAATGGACCCGCGGCGGGCGGTCGTCGCCCCAGGTGAAGGCGGGATCGATCACCTTGCATTTGGGCATCACCGCGGCGTTGTCGCGGGGGTCGAAGGAGAGATCCCCGGTCGGATCGCCGTACCGGTAGCCGTAGTGCAGGTCGGTGCAGCGAAACTCCCCCTTGATCGCCTTGGCGTACGGGTCGAGCAACAGCTTGTTGGGGTTGAAGCGGTGGCCGCGGCGCGGGTCGTAGGGCCCGTGCACCCGATAGCCATAGAGCTGGCCGGGACGCGCCTCGGGCAGATAGCCGCACCACACCTGATGGATCTTCTCCGGCAGCGGGATGCGGGCGACCTCCGTCACCCCCGTCGCGTCGAACAGGCATAGTTCGACCTTTTCGGCGTGCTCCGAGAAGAGGGCGAAGTTGACCCCCTCGCCGTCCCAGGTGGCCCCCAAGGGGTGGGGACGGCCTCGCCATACCGCCCAGCGGTGACCGCTCATCGTCCGGTCCTCCGCCACGGGCTTCCATCCGGGGTCGATGATCGTCCGCGGCGGATTCGGTGAAACGGTGATGGGTTGGTCGACATGGGCACTGGATCCATTGGCGGGGAGGGGCCGAACAGTTTCGGCGACGAATATGAAGATTTTCTTGAAACCGATCCGACGGAGAGGCTTGCTGCTGCGCTTGTCGGCCCGCCCGTCGTTGTCTTTGTCACGGTATGTTCACCAAGACCCGCCGTTTCGGCAACACCTGTATGCATCGAAAGCAGTAAAATCCCGTTGGGATAATTGCCCGGGTTCAACCGGCCGGTCTGGTATTATTTACGGGTTCCGCCGTCCGAGGACAGTCCGCTTGAGCAAATCCAACAAGGCATCCCCCGTCAAACGGGCCACGCCCCCCAAGAAGCCGCTCTCACGGAAGGAGCTGCGCCGGATCAGCGAGGTGATCTCGGCCAATTTCCCGGCGCCCGCAGAGATGACGGAGGTGGTGCTGTTGCCGCTGTCTCCCCATCGTCTGCATGCCTATTGGCACATCACCACCGGGGATCTTGCGCTGATCCGCGGCCGGCTCGGCGATCAGGCCGAGGGCGCCGCGCTGGTGCTGCGCTTCCACGACCGTGCCGCCGCTCGCGCCGACCATACGCCCCATCCCGCCTTCGACATCGAGGTGGAGGGGGAGAGCGGCCACCGCTACGTGGAGCTGTGGCGCGACTCCGGTCGCTATTCGGCCCAGCTGGGGCTGCGCACCCGCTACGGGTTGCTGGTGGAGGCCGCTCGTTCCGACGTTGCCGAACTGCCCCGGGCGGGCCGCTCGGAACGGGCGGGGCGGCGGGTATTGCGGCTGCAGGAGGGACCGGTCGGCGCACGCCCCGAGCCCCCTTCCGCCCCCCCCCGCGACCCGGTCGTCCCGCCCCCCCTCGCCGCCCCGATCGAATTGCCGCGGGGCGACCGCCCGCCCCGCGGCCTCCCGCCGGAGAAGGAGCTGCGCACCCTCGCGGCACCGGCGGCGCCGCTCGCGCGGCGCTTTCCCAACCCCGATGATCCCGGCCGGATCGATTCCGGCCCGGCCGTTGAAACGAACGCCGAATGGTGGCTGAAACTCATCGCCGCGCCTTCTCTGCCCGCAGAACCGCGCGACCACGGCCCCCACCTGTCGATGGCCCCGCCGACGCTCGGCGGCCATCACCCAAGCAGTTTTACCCTCGTTCCCAGCGGCTCCGCCCACGCCCAGCGGAGCCGCTGACCATGAAGCGAGGCTATCTCGCGCTGCTCCTCCACGCGCATCTTCCCTACGTCCGCCACCCCGAATACAAGAGCTTCTTTGAGGAGAGCTGGCTCTTCGAAGCGATCACCGAGACCTACCTCCCGCTGCTGGGCGTCTTCAACCGCCTGCACGACGACGGCATTCCCTATCGGGTCACCCTCTCCTTTTCACCGACCCTGGCCGCGATGCTGCGCGACGAGCTGCTGCTCGAACGCTACCGCGCCCATTTGGTGAAGCTGATCGAGTTGGCCGGCAGGGAGGTGTTGCGCACCCGCGGCGACCGCCGTTTCAACCCCTTGGCGAAGATGTACCGACGCCTCTTCGAAGAGAGCCTCGACCAGTTCGAAAACCGCTACCGGGGAGACCTGCTCGCCGCCTTCGCCGAGCTGCGCGGGGCGGGGCGGCTGGAGCTGATCACCGCCTCGGCCACCCACGGCTTCCTCCCCCTGCTGAGCTCCGAGCCGACGGCGGTGCGCGCTCAGCTCCAGGTGGCGGCGGAGCACTTCACCGAGCAGTTCGGTGAACCGGCGAGCGGGGTCTGGCTCCCCGAGTGCGGCTACTATCCCGGCCTGGAGGAGGCGGTGGCGGAGGCGGGCTTTCGCTGGTTCACCCTCGACACCCACGGCATCCTCAACGCCTCCGAACGCCCCTGGCACGGCATCGCCGCCCCGCTGGCCTGTCCCAACGGGGTGGCCGCCTTCGGCCGCGACCCCGACGCCACCCGCCAGGTGTGGAGCGCCACCGAGGGGTATCCCGGCGACCCCTGGTACCGGGAGTTCCACCGCGACATCGGTTTCGAGCTGGACTTCGACTACGTCGGCCCCTATCTGCCGGGCGGCGGCGCCCGCGTCCACACCGGTATCAAGTACTGCCGCGTCACCAACCGCGGCGAGACCAAGGCGTCCTACCGACCGGAGCGCGCCCTCGAGCGGGTCCATGCCCACGCCGACCACTTCCTGGACCAGCGACGGGCCTCGCTCGACCACTACGCCGCGCGCATGGAACGACCGCCGCTGCTGGTCGCCCCCTACGACGCCGAGCTGTTCGGTCACTGGTGGTTCGAGGGACCGTTGTGGCTGGAGCGGGTGATCCGCCGTGCCCATGAGCGATGGGGGGAGGACGCCGCCGGGGTCGAACTGATCAGCCCCGGGGATTATCTGGGCCGCCATCGGTTGCTGCAGTGCGCCCAGCCCTCCGCCTCCAGCTGGGGCGAACTGGGCTACAACGCCTTCTGGCTGAACGAGAACAACCACTGGGTCTACCCCTACCTCCACCGCGCCGCGCGCTCCATGGCGGAGATGGCGAGGAAACACCGCGATGAGGCCGTCGGCACCCGGCGCCATCGGGCCCTGCGCCAGGCGGCCCGCTCGCTGCTGCTGGCCCAGGCGTCGGACTGGCCCTTTCTGCTCAAGGCCGGCACCGGCACGGAGTACGCCGAACGCCGCCTGCGCGACTACCTGGCGCGCTTCGCCCATCTGGAGCGGGAGATCTCGAACGACGAGATCGACGGCCGCAGCCTGCGTGCCCTGGAGCAGCTCGATCCGATCTTTCCGAACATCGATTACCGGCTCTTCGCTACCGGGAGTACACCATGAACATCGTCATGGTGGCCGCCGAATGCGCGCCGGTCGCGAAGGTGGGCGGCCTCGGCGACGTGATCCATGGCCTCTCCCGAGCGCTGGCGACGCGCGGCCACGCCGTCGAGATCGTCCTGCCCAGATACGCCACCCTGGCCGAGGAGTGGATCGATGACCTGCACAAGGCCCACGCCGACCTGCGGGTGCCGTTCCATGATCGCCGGATCCACTGCGACGTCTACTCCGCTCGGGTCGACGGCCTGGACTGCTGGTTCATCGACCCCCGCTCCGAGCAGCGCTTCTTCGAGCGTGAGCGGATCTACGGCGAGGCGGACGATGTCGAACGCTTCGCCTTCTTCTCCCGCGCCGTCCTGGAGTTTCTCCACCAATCCGGTCGCACGCCGGAGGTAATCCACTGTCACGACTGGCAGAGCGGCCTGGTGCCGGTCCTGCTCGACGAGATCTACGCCGGCCTCGGCATGACCCGGCCGCGGGTCTGCTACACCCTCCACAACCCGGGTCACCAGGGGATCGCCGACGCCGGGGTGCTCCGCCAGGTGGGGCTGGAGCCGAACGCGCCGACGCTGAGGGAACGGCTACGGGACCCCGGCGATCGCGCCTCGGTCAACCTGATGAAGGGGGGGATCCTCTACGCCCACTTCGTCACCACCGTCTCCCCCCGCCATGCCGACGAGGTCCGCAGCAGCGAGCTGGGATTCGGGCTTCAGGGGAGCCTGGCGGAGCGCGTCGGGCGCTTCGGCGGCATCCTCAATGGGGTGGACTACGAGCGGTGGAACCCGCAGACCGACCCCCATATCCCGGCGTCCTACTCGGCCGACACCCTGGTGGAGAAATACCGCAACAAGGAGGCGTTGCGCTGGCGCCTGGGGCTGCGCGACGCTGACCGCCCGCTGGTTGCCGCGGTGAGCCGGCTGATGCCGCAGAAGGGAGTGGAGCTGCTGCGCCACGCCGCCTTCTATTCGGTGGCCAACCAGGCGCAGTTCGTGCTGCTCGGCGACGGCGACGACGAGGAGATCATGGCCGAATTCCGCGGCCTGCGGGAGTACCTGGCCGACCACCCCGACTGCCATCTGGAACTGGGCTTCGATGAGGCGCTGGCCCATCTGATCTACGCCGGTGCCGATATCCTGGTGGTGCCGAGCCGCTATGAACCGTGCGGCCTCAGCCAGCTGATCGCCATGCGCTACGGTACGGTGCCGGTGGTCCGCAATACCGGCGGCCTGGCCGACACCGTCTTCGACGCCAACTACTCCGAGCGCCCTTTCGAGGCGCGCAACGGCTTTCTCTTCAACGACCTCGATGCCCCGGGGTTGGAGTCGGCCCTGGGCCGCGCCATCAAGCTGTGGCATCTCCATCCGGAGTATTTCCGCCAGTTGCGGGTCAACGGCATGGCCTACGACTCTTCGTGGAACCGCTCGGCGGAGGCGTATCTGGGGATCTTCGAGAAAATCCGCTCGTTTCGCGGATGACCGGTCGAGCGCCCATTTCATGATGTATCAGAATTTTCTTACGACCTCGTAGGAAAAGTACTGGCAGACGTCCGCCAAAATGCGATGTAAAGTGTGCGCTCTCGATGAAGGTACTGTTTAGTAACCGTTTTTTTACCCACGTCACGGCCGGTGCCGAGGCGGTGACCAGGGCGGGCCGCGCGCGCTGTCGCGGTGGATTTCCGTCCCGGGGGTGGGAATACAACAGCAAGATGTCGGATCTTTGTTTTCGCCGCGATGAGGCGGTTACGGAAGTTTGACGGGTCGAACCCAGCAACGCCAAGGGGAGCGGTCGATGACGATCAAGGTGGCCGGCTATGAGGTGATCGAGCGGCTACAGGAGACCGCACGCACCGTGGTCTATCGGGCTCGCGACCGGCAGGGCGAGGGCACGGTGGTGCTCAAGGTGGCGCGCCACGATGCCGCCCCCCGCGAGGCCCGCGCGCGGGCGCGGCGGGAGTACGCGATGCTCACCCGGCTGCGTCTCGACGGGGTGATCGAGGTGCGTGCCCTGGTGGAGGAACAGCACCGGCTGGTGCTGGTGCTGGAGGACGTCGAGGCGGAGTCGTTGGCCGGCGTCCTCGCCACGCGGCGGTTGTCGTTGCCCGAGTGCCTGATCCTCGCCATCCGCATCGCCGATACCCTCGGGCGGATCCATCAGCTGGATGTGATCCACAAGGACATCAATCCTTCCAACATCCTGTGGGATCAGCTCAACGACCGGGTCCGGCTGATCGACTTCGAACTGGCCACGGAGCTGGCGCGGGAGCGGCAGACGGCGCTCAATCCCAATGTGCTGGAGGGATCGCTGGCCTACATGTCGCCCGAACAGACCGGGCGGATGAACCGGGTCATCGACTACCGCACCGACCTCTACTCCTTCGGCGTCACCCTCTACCGGATGCTTACCGGACAGTTGCCGTTCCAGAGCGGTGATCCGGTGGAGATGGTCCACTTCCATCTGGCCAAGGCGCCGCGCGCCCCCTGCGAGGTGGACCCGATGGTGCCGCCGCAGCTCTCCGCGCTGGTGCTGCGGCTGATGGCGAAGAACGCCGAGGTGCGTTACCAGAGCGCCGAGGGGGTGAAGTTCGACCTCCAGCGCTGCCTCGAGGAGTACACCGAGTCGGGCGCCATCGAGCCGTTCGAGCTGGGCGAGGCCGACGTCTCGGAGCGGCTGCGCATCTCCCAACGGCTGTACGGTCGCGAGGCGGAGGCGGCGCTGCTGCTGAAGAGCTTCGATCGGGTCGGGCGGGGGCTGTGCGAGTCGATCCTGGTGGCCGGCTACTCGGGGGTCGGCAAGACCTCGCTGATCGAGGAGGTGCACCGGCCGATCGTCGAGCGCCGCGGCTATTTCGTCTCCGGCAAGTTCGACCAGTACCAGCGGCACATCCCCTTCACCGGCCTGATCCAGGCCTTCCGCGAGTTTTTCGCCCAGGTGCTCACCGAGTCCGACGCCCGGGTCGCCGAGTGGCGGGAGCGGATCCTCTCCACGGTGGGTGAACTGGGCCAGGTGATCGTCGACGTGATCCCGGAGGCGGAGCTGATCCTCGGGCCGCAGCCGGCGGTGACCGTGCTCTCCGGCAACGAGGCGCTCAACCGGTTTCAGACCGTCTTCGAAAATTTCCTCGACGCGCTGTGCGCCGAGGAGCATCCGCTGGCGCTGTTTCTCGACGACCTGCAGTGGGCCGACCCCGCCTCGCTGAAGCTGCTCCAGTTGCTGATGACCAGCCAGAAGGAGCGCCATCTGCTGATCCTCGGCGCCTACCGCGACAACGAGGTGGCGCCCTCCCACCCGCTGATGCTCACCCTCGATGCGGTGCGCGGGGAGAAGCGGTTCCAGACCGTGCAGCTGGGCCCCCTCGATCCCGCCCATACCCACCAGCTGATCGCCGACAGCGTACAGGGCACGTTGGAGGCGACCCGTCCCCTGGCGGAGTTGATCCACGCCAAGACCCTCGGCAACCCCTTCTTCATCAACCGTCTGCTGACCACCCTCTACGAGCAGGGGTTGCTGCGTCTCGACGCCGCCCGCCGCGAATGGCGCTGGGAGATCGAGCGGATCCGCGGCCTGGCGGCGAGCGCCAACGTGGTCGACCTGATGGTCGCCAAGATCAACACCCTGCCGGAGGAGGCCCGCGAGCTGCTGCGCCAGGCCAGCTGCCTCGGCAACCAGTTCCGGCTGGCGACCCTGGCGGCGCTCTCCGGCCAGAGCCGCCGGCAGACGGTGCTGGCGCTGCAGGTGGCGGTGCGCGAAGAGCTGGTGCGGCCGCTCGATGAGTCCTACCGCAACTGGCAGTGGGCGGGGGAGGGGGAGTCGGCGGCCGACGATCCGGCGGAGGAGGGGGTCGGCACGGGACTCGCCTACCAGTTCTTCCACGACCGCATCCAGGAGGCGGCCTACTCCCAGCTCTCCGAGCAGGCACGCCAAGCGGTCCACTGGCGGGCGGGCAACATCCTGCTGGAGCGGACCACCGCCGAGGAGCGCGACCGGCACCTGTTCGAGATCGTCAACCACCTCAACCTCGGCCGGCCCGCCTACCCGGCGGGCGACCGCGACCTGGAGCTGGCGACCCTCAACCTGCTTACCGGACGCAAGGCGCAGTCCTCCGCCGCCCACGCCGCCGCCCTGAGCTACCTGCGTCACGGACTGGAGCTGATCGCCGAGGAGGGGTGGTCGGAGCACTTCGAGCTGATGTTCGATCTGCACCTCGCCTGTGCCGACGCCACCTTCCAGTGCGGCGATCACGAGGAGACCGAGGCGCTGTTCGCGGTGATCGCCGACCACGCCCGCGACCGCCGCCACCGGGCGGCGCTCTACAGCCTGATGCTGGCGGTCTACCTGACCATGGGCAAATACGCCGACGGCATGCACGCCGGCCAGGAGTGCTTGCGGCTGTTCGGGGTGGAACTGCCGGAGGAGGCGGAGGCGCTGGAGGCGGCCACCGAGGAGGAGTACCGGCGGATCGGTGAGCGTCTCGCCGGGCGGCCGATCACCCAACTGCTGGCCGCCCCCGAGATGACCGACCCGGATCGCATGCTGGTGCTGGAGCTGCTCCACCGCACCTGGACCTGCGCCTACATGGTCAACTACGGCCTCGGCACCCTGGCGGTGCTGAAGATGGTCTCCATCTCCCTGGAGCACGGCCACTCCGCCTTCTCCGCCTTCGGCTACATCGTCTACGGCTCGATCCTCAGCTCGGTGCGCGAGGACTACGACGCCGCCTATGAGTTCGGCCTGCTCGCCCAGCGGCTCGACGAGCGGTTCGACAACGTGGCGCTGGTGCCCAAGGTGAACAACATGTTCGCCCACACCATCAACCATTACAAACGCCCGCTGAAGAGCAACATCCCGATCTATGAAGAGTCCTACCGTGCCAGCCTCGCCTGCGGCGACCTCTGGTGGGGGGTATGGGCGGTGGACTTCCTGGTCGGCAACCTGCTGCTCAAGGGCGACCCGCTGGAGCAGGTGCTGGAGGCGGCCCGGCGCTATAGCGGCTACGTGGAGAAGTCCGGCGACAGTGCGCTGCTGCACATGCTGCGCCTCACCGAGCACGTGGCGCTCAATCTCCAGGGGGCGACCGCCGGCGACGACAGCCTGAGCGACGACGCCTGGGACGAGGGGGCGATGGAGCGCGAGCTGCAGGCGATCCCCTTCGACTTCGGCCTGTTCTGGTATCAGCTGGACCGCTCGCTGATCCTGTTCCTCAATCAGCGCGTCGAAGAGGCGTGGCGGGCCAGCGAGGAGGCCGAGCGGAGAAAGACGTTCGCCCCCGGTTTCATGCTGGTCACCGAGCAGTGTTTCCGCCACGGCCTGATCGCCGCCGCGTGGTATCCCCATGCCCCCGAGGGGGAGCGCCCGGCACTGCTCGAAGCGCTGCGCACCGATCTGGCGGCGATGCAGCGGTGGGCGATCGGCGCGCCGGAGAACTACCGTCACAAGGCACTGCTGATGACCGCCGAACTGGCCCGCGTCGAAGGTGACTACCCCCTCGCCGCGGAGTCCTACGACCAGGCGATCGACGCGGCCCGAGCCAGCGACTACCTGCAGAACGAGGCGATCGCCAACGAGCTGGCCGCCCGTTTCTATCTGGAGCGGGGGCGGCCCAAGGCGGCCAGCGGCTATCTGCTCGATGCGCGCGAGCTCTACCTGCGCTGGGGGGCCACGCGCAAGGTGGCCGACCTGGAGGGGCGCCACGGCGAGCGCCTGTCCGGCGCGGGGTGGCGCCGCGCCCGTGACCTGACGGAGACCCTGACGGAGACCGTGGTCACCTCCTCGGGGACCTCCGCGGTCAGCTCCCTCGACCTGATCGCCATCGTCAAGGCCTCCCAGGCCCTCTCCTCGGAGGTCAACCTGGGATCGCTGCTGGAGCGGCTGGTGCGCATCGCCCAGGAGAACGCCGGGGCCCAGGTGGTGCGTCTGCTGCTTTTCCGCGATGGGATGTGGTGCCTGGAGGCGGACGCCAGCGAGGAGGGCAGCGAGATGCTCCACTCCGAGCCGATCGATCTCGACACCCCCGCCGACGACTTCGCCCCGCGGGCCCTGCTGCGCTACGTGGCGCGCACCGGCGACACCGTGGTGGAGCCCGACCTCGCCGCCTCCACCCGCTTCGGCGACGACCCCTATGTGCAGGCGACCCACCCGAAATCGGCGATGTGCCTGCCGATCCTGCGCTCCTCCCAGGTGGTCGGCATCATCTACCTGGAGAACAATCTGGCGACGGGCTCCTTCAGCGCGGAGCGCATCGAATTTCTGCGCATCCTCGCCAGCCAGGTGGTGATCTCCATCGAGAACGCCCAGCTCTACGACGGCCTGGAGCGCAAGGTGGCCGAGCGCACCGCCGAGCTGGAGTCGGCGAAGCGCACCGCCGAGGAGGCGACGCGGGCCAAGTCGCTGTTCCTGGCCAACATGAGCCACGAGATCCGCACCCCGATGAACGCCGTGATGGGGCTCTCCCGGCTGGCCCTGGCCACCGAGGTGACCCCCCAGCAGAAAGACTACCTGGAGAAGATCCTCGGCTCCGCCGAGACGCTGCTCGGCATCCTCAACGACATCCTCGACTTCTCCAAGGTGGAGGCGGGCCAGCTCACCCTGGAGCAGATCGAGTTCGACATCCGCGACGTGCTCCACCAGGTCTCGGTGGTGACCGCCATCAAGGCCCAGGGGAAGGGGCTGGAGATGCTCTTCGAGCTGGGCTACGACGTGCCGCGCCGGCTGGTCGGCGATCCCCTGCGGCTGCAGCAGATCCTGGTCAACCTGATCGGCAACGCGGTGAAGTTCACCCGGGAGGGGGAGATCGTCGTCAATATCCGGCCGGCGGAGCAGGGTGGCGAGGGGATGCTCCACTTCTCGGTGCGCGATACCGGCCCCGGCATCGAGAAGCCGGTGCTGCGGCGGCTGTTCGACTCCTTCACCCAGGCCGACGACTCGACCACCCGCCGCTACGGCGGCACCGGCCTGGGGTTGGCCATCAGCAAGCAGCTGTGCGAGCTGATGGGCGGGCGCATCTGGGCGGAGAGCGAGGTGGGGCAGGGCAGTGAATTCCACTTCGTGGTGCGGCTGAAGGCGCTGGAGGACGTGCCGCTCTCCTCCACCGCCCTCGACGAACTGCGCAACGCCCGCGCGCTGATCGTCGACGACAACGCCACCGCGCGGATGGTCCACACCGAGATGCTCGAGCACATGGGGCTGCGCACCCACGCGGTGGACAGCGGCACCGCCGCGCTCGTCGAGCTGACCCGCGCGCTGGACGCCGGCGAGCCCTACCGGCTGGTGCTTCTCGACTGGAACATGCCGGGGCTCGACGGCATCGAGACCGCGCTGCGCATCCGCGGCGATCTGGCCCCGAGCCTCCCGCTGTCGCTGCTGATGGTCACCGCCTATCACTACGGCGAGGTGCTGGAGCCGGCGGAGCGGGCCGGCATCCACCGGGTGCTGAGCAAGCCGCTCACCGAATCGAGCCTGCACGATGCCATCGTCGACGCCATGTTCGGCAACAAGGGGGGCCCCTCCCGCCACTCCAGTCACGAAAACGGTGGGCTGGAGGAGGCCGATCTGGCGCGGCTGCGCGGTGCCCGCGTGCTGCTCGCCGAGGACAACGCCCTCAACCAGCAGGTGGCCTGCGAACTGCTCGCGGCAGTGGGCATCGCCGCCGACACCGCGGTCAACGGCCGCGAGGTACTGGAGATGCTGGAGCGCTCCCGTTACGACGTGGTGCTGATGGACATCCAGATGCCGGAGATGGATGGTCTCACCGCCACCCGCCGGTTGCGCGCCGACCCGCGCCACGCCACCGTGCCGATCATCGCGATGACCGCCCATGCCATGGAGAGCGACCGCGAACAGTCCCTGCGCGCCGGCATGAACGACCACGTCACCAAGCCCATCGATCCGCAGCAGCTCTATCGGATGCTGGCCCGTTGGCTGCGCCGGCGGCGGCGCGGTGAGGGGGAGGCGGCGGAGATCGCGCCGGCGGCCTCGCCGAAGCGGGAGACGCGCCGGGAGGAGGCGCTGCCACCGGCGCTGGTCGTCCTCGGCGAGGCCGGCATCGACGTGCGCGCGGGCCTCCATCACCACCTCGACCGGGTCGGCTTCTATCTGCGGGTGTTGCGCGGCTTTGCCGCCGAGTACGCTCCGGCCCGCCAGGACCTCGACCGCTACTTGGCCGAGGGGCAGTGGGCGGAGGCGCTGCGGCTCTGCCACACCCTGAAATCGGCGGCCGCCAGCATCGGTGCCCCGGAGCTCTCCCAACGGGCCGCCAGGCTGGAGACCCAGTGCCGCGACCAGCACTGCGACGAGGCGGATCTGACGGGGTTCGGCGAGGAGCTGGAGGCGCTGCTCGGGTTGCTTCGGGGGTTGGAGAGCGAGGCGGCGGAGGTGCGCGTCCGCCCGCCGTTGCCGGCCGGCAAGGCGGCGGCGCTGCGGCCGTTGATCGATATCATGGAGCAGCGTCTGCGCACCGACGACGCCATGGTGAGCGACTGCATTCCCGCGATCTCGGTGCTCCTCGACGGCGCCGCCGCGGACGTCATGAAGGAGATCGTCGAGGCGGTGGAGGACCTGGAGTACGCCACCGCGCTAAAACACATAGACGGTTTGAGGAGTTTGTTGAAGTGAAGAAAAGGGGCATGGCATGGAGTTGCAGCAACTGCTGATCGTCGACGACGAGAAGAACAATCGCGCGCTGTTGACGGAGCTGTTCAAGAATCAGTACAAGATCTACCTCGCCAAGCACGGCCACATGGCCCTGGAGCTGGCGCGCAAGTACAAGCCGGACGTGATCCTCCTCGACGTGCTGATGCCGGAGTTGGACGGCTACGAGACCCTCAAGGCGCTGAAGGAGCAGGAGGAGACCCGCCACATCCCGGTGATCTTCATCACCGCCCTGGATCGTCACACCGACGAGGAGAAGGGGCTGCTGCTCGGCGCCGTCGACTACATCTCCAAGCCGTTCATGCCGGCGATCGTGCGTGCCCGGGTCACCAACCACATGCAGATCATGCGCCAGCGGCGGCTGTTGGAGTCCCACGCACGGGTCGACGCACTGACCGAGCTGCCCAACCGGCGCTATCTGGAGGAACGCCTGCAGGCGAGCTACCCCGAGGTGGAGGAGATCTCGCTGGCGATCATGGATGTGGACCGCTTCAAGCAGTACAACGACCATTACGGCCATGCTGCCGGTGACCGCGTGCTGCAACAGGTGGCCAAGGTGTTGGGGGGTTCTCTGCTGCGCGAGACCGACTTCATCGCCCGTTACGGTGGCGAGGAGTTCGTGGCGATCCTGCCTCACACCGACCGCCCCGGGGCGCTGCTGATCGCCGACGGGTTGCGCCGCGCGGTGGAGGCGTTGGGGATCGAGCACGACGATTCCACCAGTGGCGTGGTCACCATCAGCATCGGTGGTATCACCGTGAAGCCGGTGGCGGGCCGCCTGCCGGGGGCGACCCTGGAGCAGGCGGACGCCCAGCTCTACCGCTCCAAGCAGGCGGGGCGCAATCGGGTGACGTGGGGGTGAGGCATCGGAAAAGGGACGAAGCCTGAGGCGTGTCGCTCCTACATTGAACTTGGAGGTGTCGTTCACGAATGCCGCACAACGGGCGGGGTTCAGTCAGGTAGGAACTTCCTGTTTTGGGGCGTCGAGACGCCTCACCGGCAAGGCGCGCAAAGGGGTGCATACTCGTTGTATGCAACCCTTTGCGCAACGCCGCCGGAGGGGATGGATCGGCGTCCCACAACAGGAAGTTATTCTTTCGCGGGCCCGTAGCCCGCATTTCGCTGCCTTCGGGCGCAGGTTAAAATCCCCGGCGACGCCGATAGCGCCGAGGCCGGCCCCGAGGACCACCACGCCCCCATGACCGAAGACCAGAAAAGACGTCTGGAGCAGCAGCTCTGGAACATCGCCGACACCCTGCGCGGCAAGATGAACGCCGACGAATTCCGCGACTACTGCCTCGGCTTCATCTTCTACAAATACCTCTCCGAAAAGATGCACGCCTTCGCCAACCGGCTGCTGGCGGAGGACGGCTTGGACTACCTCGAACTCGACGAGGAGGGCGAGAGCGGCCCGGAGATGCTGGAGGCGCTGAGCGAGGACGCCATCGACCAGCTCGGCTACTTCCTCAAGCCCGCCGAGCTGTTCCACACCCTGGCCGCCCGCGGCGCCGACGGCGGCCCCGACGGTGAATTCATCCTCGACGACCTCACCGCGGTGCTCAGCGGCATCGAGCGCTCCACCATGGGCACCGACAGCGAGGACGACTTCGAGCACCTGTTCGAGGACCTGGACCTCGCCTCCACCAAGCTGGGGCGCACCGAAAAGGCGAAGAACGCCCTCATCGCCAAGATCCTCGGCCATCTCGACAAAATTGACTTTCGGCTGGCCGACAGCGAGAGCGACGTGCTGGGCGACGCCTACGAATACCTCATCGGCCAGTTCGCCGCCGGCGCCGGCAAGAAGGCCGGCGAGTTCTACACCCCCCAGTCCGTCTCCACCATCCTCGCCCGCCTGGTCACCAGCGGCAAGAAGCGGCTCAAGTCGGTCTACGATCCCACCTGCGGCTCCGGCTCGCTGCTGCTGCGGGTGGCCCGCGAGGTGAAGTGGGTGGGCGACTACTACGGCCAGGAGATGAACCGCACCACCTTCAACCTGGCGCGCATGAACATGATCCTCCACGGGGTCCACTACCGGAACTTCGACCTCAAGCAGGAGGACACCCTGGAGCACCCCCAGCACCCCGGCATGAAGTTCGAGGCGGTGGTCGCCAACCCCCCCTTCTCCGCCAAGTGGAGCGCCGACCCCCGGCACCTCAGCGACGAGCGCTTCAGCCAATACGGCCGCCTCGCCCCCGCCTCCAAGGCCGACTTCGCCTTCGTCCAGCACATGCTCCACCAGCTGGCCGAGAACGGCACCATGGCGGTGGTGCTGCCCCACGGCGTGCTCTTCCGCGGCGCCGCCGAGGGGCATATCCGCCGCTACCTGATCGAGCGGCGCAACTGGCTCGACGCGGTGATCGGCCTGCCCGCCAACATCTTCTACGGCACCGGCATCCCCACCTGCGTGCTGGTCTTCAAGAAGTGCCGCGAGCACCCCGACGACGTGCTCTTCATCGACGCCAGCGCCCACTTCGACAAGGGCAAGAACCAGAACCTGCTGCGTCCCGCGCACATCGACCGGATCATCGCCACCTACCGCGAACGGCGCGAGGAGGAGAGGTACAGCCATCGCGCCGCGCTGAGGGAGATCGAGGAGAACGACTACAACCTCAACATCCCGCGCTACGTGGACACCTTCGAGGAGGAGGTGCCGGTGGATCTGGCGGCGGTCACCGCCGAGCTGAAGGCGATCGACGCGGGGATGGCGGCCATCGACGAGCGGATTCGCGGCTTCTGTGAGGAGTTGGGTATCGAGGCGCCGGTGTGATGGCGAAGGCTGGACGAAGGTGCGCGCCGGAGCTGCGTTTCCCAGGGTTTAAGGGGGCGTGGAAGATCGAACGAGTGGATTATTTTGTTTCCCGAATCTCCAAACCGGTGGAAGTTGAACCTGACGCCATCTATCGAGAGATCGGTGTTCGCTCCCACGGAAAGGGAGTGTTTCACAAGGAGCCGGTTGCCGGGCGAAAGATTGGAAACAAGCGGGTCTTTTGGGTGCAGCCAAACGCTTTCGTCGTGAACATTGTGTTCGGCTGGGAGCAGGCAGTGGCCCTTACCTCGGAGAAGGAAGAGGGGTTCATCGCTTCTCACCGCTTTCCGATGTTCATCCCACGAGGTGATCGCACCGACCTGCGCTTTTTTCTCACCTTTTTCTTGCGAAAACGCGGGAAATATCTATTGGAACTGGCTTCTCCGGGCGGCGCTGGAAGGAACAAAACCCTGGGCCAGAGCGAGTTCGCCGCGCTTGAGGTGACGTTGCCCACTTTTCCAGAACAGAAAGAAATTGCCGACTTTCTTGCTGCGGTGGAAGAAAAACAGGTCGCCTTGCGCTGCGAGCGCGACCTACTGCGCGAATATAAGCGCGGCATGATGCAGAAGATTTTCTCCGGCGAAATCCTTTTTAAGGCGGATGGTGGTTCGGAGTTTCCGAAGTGGGAGGAAAAGGGATTCGGCGAGTTGTTCGATTTCGTTCGGACCAATAGCTTATCGAGGGACAGTCTCGCGGAAGCGGACGGTACCGTTCAGAATATCCACTACGGTGATATTCATACCAAGTTCCATTCCCATTTTGACCAAGGTCGGGAGTCCGCGCCATTTATCAAGTCGGTAGGTCAAGTCAAAGCCTTTGCGAAGAAGGAATACTGCCGGCCGGGCGATTTAGTGTTGGCAGATGCCTCCGAAGATTATGCGGATATCGGGAAGGCGATCGAGATCATTGATGTAAGAGAGCGTTCTCTCGTTGCAGGACTGCATACTTACCTTGCGCGACCGGAAGAAGGGAAATTTGCGATTGGTTTTCCCGGCTATATGATGCAAGCGTACTCAGTGCGTAGGCAGATTTGGCGTATCGCACAGGGTATTTCGGTTCTCGGAATCTCCAAAGGCAATCTCGCCAGAGTGGCGCTCAAAGTCCCATGCTTGTTCGAACAGGAAAAAATCGCGGATTTTCTTTCTGCCATCGACACCAAAATCAACGCCGTCACCCAACAGATCGACCGCATGGAGACCTTCAAAAAGGGCCTCCTCCAGAAGATGTTCGTCTAACCCGTTTCAGGACCGTCCGCCATGACCCACGACATCCGCTGGATTCAACGCTTCAACAACTGGACCCGCGCCCTGGCCCAGCTCACGCGGTTTCTCGATCGCGAGGAGCTCAATGAGCTGGAGGAGCAGGGGTTGGTGCAGTCCTTCGAGTACAACCACGAGTTGGCGTGGAAGACCCAGAAGGATTTTCTCGAGGCTCAGGGGGTGAAGGACCTTTTCGGCTCCAAGAACGTGGCGCGCAAGGCGTTCGAGACCGGTCTGGTCGGTGATGGCGAGGTGTGGCTCGCGATGATCGAGAGCCGCAATCTCTCCTCCCACACCTACAACGAAGAGACCACGCGGAAGATCGTCACCGCCATCGTCGATCGTTACTACGCGGCGTTTCAGGAGCTGCACGCCAAGCTTGCGGAGCTGGCGGAGAGGGAGCTGGCGGAGCGGGACCCGGATGAGCGGTAACGGCCAGGGGCACGGTCTTCCGGCGGAGGCGGTGCGGCGAATCCGCGAGGCGTTGGCCGGTTTTCCGCAGATCGACCGCGCGGTGCTCTACGGCTCGCGGGCGAAGGGCAACTATCGTCCCGGTTCCGATGTCGATCTCACGCTGAAGATCAGCGGGGAGCCCTCTCTTCAGTTTCTCTATCGGGTGATGGACGCGGTGGACGAGCTGAATCTGCCGTGGGGTTTCGACCTCTCGCTGTTCGCCTATCTCAAGAACGAGGAGTTGATCCGCCACATCGAGCGGAAGGGGGTCGTCTTCTACGACCGTGAGGTGTATGCCGCCGAACGCGCCGAGGAGGCGCGCCGCGAGCGCTACCGCGAGGAGGCGGTGCAGTCCGAGGCGGAGCTGGAGCGCGATTTGATTTCGCGGCTCGGCAATCTCGGCTGGGAGCCGGTGCAGATCGCCGATGCCGCCGAGCTGCGCGCCAACCTCAAGCGCCAGTTGGAGCTGCACAACGGGGTGGCGTTGAGCGACGGCGAGTTCGCCCGGGTGCTCAACCATCTGGACAAGGGCAACGTCTTCAATCGCGCCAGGATCCTGCGCGACCGCATGCAGCTGAACCGCGACGACGGCTCGTCGCTCTATCTGCAGTTTCTCAACGTCGACCAGTGGTGCCGCAACCGCTATCAGGTGACCCACCAGGTGAGCCAGGCGGGGCGCTACCGCAACCGCTACGACGTCACCCTGCTGGTCAACGGCCTGCCCCTGGTGCAGATCGAGCTGAAGCGCCGGGGGATGGAGCTGAAGGAGGCGTTCAATCAGGTCAACCGCTACCAGCGCCACTCCTTCTGGGCCGAGGGGGGGCTGTTCCAGTACGTGCAGCTCTTCGTCATCTCCAACGGGGTCAACACCAAGTACTTCGCCAACAACCGCGACCAGGACTTCAAGCAGACCTTCTTCTGGGCCGATGAGGGCAACCGCCTGATCACCGGGCTGGACGCCTTCGCCGACGCCTTCCTGGAGCGCTGCCACCTCTCCAAGATGATCTGCAAGTACACCGTGCTGCACGAGTCGGACAAGGTGCTGATGGTGCTGCGCCCCTACCAGTACTACGCGGTGGAGGCGATCATCGAACAGGTGAAGGAGGGGCGGGAGAACGGCTACATCTGGCACACCACCGGCAGCGGCAAGACGCTGACCAGCTTCAAGGCCGCCCAGGTGCTGCAGGCGCTGCCGGAGGTGGCGAAGGTGCTCTTCGTGGTGGACCGCGCCGACCTGGACTACCAGACCACCCGCGAGTTCAACTTCTTCAGCAAGGGGTGCGTGGACGGCACCCACAACACCGGCTCGCTGGTGCGCCAGCTCTCCGGCGAGCGCAAGCTGATCGTCACCACCTTGCAAAAGCTCAACAACGCGGTCTCCCGCGAGCGCTTCCTGGCGCGGCTGGAGGGGCTGCGCGAGCAGCGGGTGGTGTTCATCTTCGACGAGTGCCACCGCTCCCAGTTCGGCCGCACCCATCGCAACCTCACCGCCTTCTTCCGCCGTGCCCAGCTCTTCGGCTTCACCGGCACGCCGATCTTCGCCGACAACGCGGTGGGCAACGAGCTGGGCCGCCGCACCACCCGCGACCTGTTCGGCGAGTGTCTGCACAAGTACGTCATCACCAACGCCATCGCCGATCAGAACGTGCTCAAGTTCGCGGTGGAGTACTGGGGCAGGCTGAAGCGCCGCGACGGCACGCTGATCGACGAGCAGGTGGCCGGCATCGACACCCGCGAGTTCTTCGAGAACCCGCAGCGCATCGACAACGTGGTGGAGTGGATCATTCGCAATCACGACCGCAAGACCCACCGCCGCGCCTTCACCGCGATGCTCTGCGTGAGCAGCGTGCCGGCGCTGATCACCTACTACGAGTGCTTCAAGCGCCGGCGCGAGGCGGGCGAGCACGACCTGCGGGTGGTGACCATCTTCACCTACGGGGCCAATGAGGAGGACGCCGATGCCGACGGGCTGATCGGCGAACCCGACTTCGAGATCGGCCGGGAGACCCCGGCAAGCCACCATAGCCGGGAGAAACTGGAGGCGTTCGTCGCCGACTACAACGCGATGTACCACACCGCTCATTCGGTGGCCGACGGCGCGCACTTCTACACCTACTACAAGGACATCGCCCGGCGGGTGAAGGAGCGTGACCGCAAGGGGTTCGACGACGTGGACCGGGTGGATATCCTGCTGGTGGTGAACATGTTCCTCACCGGCTTCGACGCGAAGAAGGTGAACACCCTCTACGTCGACAAGAACCTGCGCCACCACGGACTGATCCAGGCCTTTTCGCGGACCAACCGCACCTTCGGCGAGCTGAAGTCCCAGGGCAACATCGTCTGTTTCCGTAACCTCAAGGCGCGCACCGACGAGGCGATCGCGCTGTTCTCCAATCCGCAGGCGCGCGAGACCATCCTGATGGAGCCCTACGAGCGCTATGTGGAGCGCTTCAACGAGGCGGTGGCGACGCTCGCGGCGATCGCCGCGACCCCGCAGGCGGTGAACGAGCTGCAGAGTGAAGAGGAGCGGCTCCACTTCGTCCGCGCCTTCCGCCAGCTGATGCGCCTGCTCAACATCCTCAAGCCGTTCACCGAGTTCACCTTCGACGATCTGGCGATGGACGCGCAGACCTTCGAGGACTTCAAGAGCAAGTACCTCGACATCTACGACGCCACCCGCAAGGAGAAGGGGGGGGAGGGCGTCTCGATCATCGACGAGGTGGATTTCGAGCTGGAGCTGATTCAGCGCGACGAGATCAACGTCGCCTACATCGTCGGCCTGCTGGCCGAGCTGAAGCGCAAGACCGAGAGCGGCGATGCGCGGGAGCGGGAGGAGGGCGATCTCCAGCGCAGGAACGTGCTCGACCTGCTCGGCAAGGAGAGCCAGCTGCGCAGCAAGCGGGAGTTGATCGAGAAGTTCATCAACGACTACATGCCGCGGCTGCC
This sequence comes from Endothiovibrio diazotrophicus, assembly GCF_054657215.1. NCBI lineage: Bacteria > Pseudomonadati > Pseudomonadota > Gammaproteobacteria > Chromatiales > Thioalkalispiraceae > Endothiovibrio > Endothiovibrio diazotrophicus. The sequence continues at coordinate 5,318 of NZ_BAAHXB010000062.1, read as the reverse complement.
GCCGGGCGCGGAGCTGAGGGAGGCGTTCGCCGCCTACTGGGAAGAGGAGCGGCGCGCAGCCCTGGAACGGCTGTGCGAGGAGGAGGGGATGGACGCGCAGGCGGTGGCCGAGATGATCGACGCCTACCACTTCACCGGCAAGATGCCGCTGCGCGAGACCCTCTTCGCCGCACTGAAGCGCAAGCCGAAGCTGCTGGAGCGCAAGCCGATCTTCGAGCGGGTGTCCGCCGCGCTGCGGGAGCTGATTGTGCGGTTCGATGAGGGGACCGGCGATTTGTGAGCGTGCCGAGGCGCGCGGAGTGCCCGGAGACCGAAGGCGCGCACGGCGCGCCCTATAGGGCGCCCAGCGGGCGCCGTGGCGGTGGGGGAGGCTGTGGTCGGGGAGGTTTGTCGTGCCGGGTGGTGCGGAGTGCCCGGGGGGGGGCCGAAGGCGCGCACTGCGCGCCCTATAGGGCGCCCTGCGGGCGCCGTGACGGTGGGGGAGGCTGCCGTCGGGAGGTTTGTCGTGCCGGGTGGTGCGGAGTGCCCGGGGAGACCGGTGGCGCGCACGGCGCGTCCGAATCAATCGCTGGTCTTCAGCCCGTATTTCTGTACCCGGTAACGCAGCCGCTCCCGCGTGGTGCCGAGCATGCGGGCGGCGCGGCTGACGTTGTCGCCGTTGCGGGCCAGGGCTTCGCTCAATACGGCGCGTTCGATCTGGTCCAGGGTCAGGCTGCCGTCCAGGGGGAGGCAGATCCGGTCGCCATCGTTCTGCATCGCCGTGGGGGTCGATTGGTCAGCAGGCGATTCACCGGATAGATTCAACCAGCGCTCGGGAAACCGCGGCCCGTCGGCGAGCAGCACACAGCGCTCGACCAGATTGCGCAGCTCGCGCACGTTGCCCGGCCAGTGGTAGGCGTGCAGCCTTTCCCACACCGTTGTCGGCACCTCTGCGACCCGCTGGCCGGAGCGGGCGTTGAATTCCTGGATCAGCAAGGGAAGCAGCTCCTCCAGGTCCTCGCGGCGTTCGCGCAGCGGCGGCAGGCGCAGTTGGAAGACCGCCAGCCGGTGGTAGAGGTCGGCGCGGAAGGCGCCGTCGGCGACCTGTCGCTCCAGGTCGCGGTTGGTGGCCGCCACCAGCTGGATGTCCACTTCCAGTTCGCGTTCGCCGCCGACCCGGCGCACCCGCCGGTCCTCGATCACCTTGAGCAGCTTGGCCTGGAGTTCCAGCTCCAGCTCGCCGATCTCGTCGAGGAACAGGGTGCCGCCGTGGGCCTGTTCGATGAGCCCGCGGCGGCGCCCCTTGGCGCCGGTGAAGGCGCCCGCCTCGTGGCCGAACAGTTCGGCCTCGACCAGCTCGCGGGGGAGTGCCGCGCAGTTCAGCTCGACCAGCGGGGCGGCGGCGCGCGGGCCGGCGTGGTGCAGGATGCGCGCGGCGAGGCCCTTGCCGGTGCCGGTCTCGCCGTGGATCACCAGGGCGGAGAAGGGCACCTTGGCGAGCCGTTCGAGCAGTTCGCGGGCCTCGCGGGCCGCGGCGCTGCGGCCGATGAAGGCGGACGGGGCGTAGCGGCTGCCGCGCTGGCGCTCCTCGTCACGCAGGCGGCGGTGGGCGCGGCCGCTGCGCGCCGCGCCGGCCACCACCAGTTGCAGGCGGTCGATTTCGCACGGCTTCTCCAGGAAATCGACGGCGCCCAGCTTGAGGGCGCGCACCGACTCCGGTACGCCGCCGTAGGCGGTGAGCAGGATCCATTCGCCGGGCACCCCGCGGGCGCGCACCCGCTCCAGCAGGTCGAGGGTATTGCCGTCGGGCAGGCTCATGTCGGAGAGCACCACCAGCGGCTCCAGGTGGCGCTCGACGAGCAGCCGTTCGGCCTCGGCGAGGGTGGTCACCAACACCGCGTCCCAGCCGTCGCCGGCGAACTCCTCGCGCAGTTCGGCGCCGAGCAGCGCTTCGTCCTCGATGATCAGCAGGGTTTCAGACACCTTCCGGCTCCTCGATTTCTCCACAGGGCAGGCGCAGGGTCACCCGTGCCCCGCGGGGCTCCCGGTTGGCCAGTTCCAGGGCGCCGTCGTGGTCGCGCACGAAGCGGCGCACCATGGCCAGCCCCAGCCCGGTGCCGCCGGCTCGCCCGGTGGCGAAGGGGCGCACGCCGACGCGCAGTGTCGCCTCCGGGAAGCCGGGGCCGTCGTCGCTCACCTCGACCACCAGCGCGCCCTCCTCGCGGCGTGCGGCGACCTCGACGCAGCCCGTCTCGCCCACTGCCTGGACCCCGTTCAACACCAGGTTGAGCAGCGCCTGACGCAGCCCGGCCGCCGGTATGGTGCAGACCAGCTCCGCGGCCGCAGAGCCGGATAGCGCGACGCCCTCCGGGATCTGATAGCGCACCAGGCCGAGGAACTCGTCCAGCAGCGGCCCGAGGGCGATTGGCGCCGGCGGCTCCGGGGCGTGGCGGGCGGCGTCCACCGTCTCGTTGAGCAGGCCGTTGACCCGCCGCAGCTCGGCGATCACCGCGTCGATGCGGATGCGCTGCTCGGGCTCCTCCACCGCCTTGCGCAGCTTGCCGCAGGCCAGCTGGATGCCGGCGAGCGGGTTGCGCAGCTCGTGGGCCAGTCCGGCGGAGACCGCGCCCACCGCGGCCAGCCGCTCGGCACGGGCCAGCTCGCGGTTCTGTTCGAGCAGCGCGGCGGTGGCCTCGCGCACCTCGCGCTCCAGGGTGTGCTCGCGTTGCCGGTGCTCCGCTTCGAGGGCCTGGAGCCGCTGCACCAGACCGTTGTAGCTGTGGAATAGCGGTTGCAGCAGACCGGCTGCACCGCGGGTAGCATGCGCCTCCACCGGTTGCGCGTCGCGCGCCGCCAAGTGGCCGAGGAGCCGGTCCAGGTCGTTCAGCGGCTGTTTGATGTGGAGGCGCCAGGCAAGCAGCAGCACGACGCCCAGCAGGGGGATCGTCACCACCAGGATCAGCGCCAGGCGGAGTTCGGTCTGGTTGTTGCGGGCCGTTTTCGCCAGCAGACGGTCGTGCCAGCGCAGCTCGTCGGCCAGCACCTGGCGCAGTTGCCCGAGGATTACCATCAGCGGTTCGAGCCGCTCGCCGTGCATGGCCGCCAGGCCGCGGCGGATCTGCTCCAGGTGCGCCCGGGTGTCGGGATGGCGGTGCCGCTCCATGGCGATGATCCGGTCGATCCGGGTACGCAGCGCCTCCAGCTCCCCCTCGCCGATGCGGCCGTCGCGCAGCCGCTGGAGCAGCGCCTGCTCCATCATCCGTCCCGCGCCCTGGATCTGGTCGAGGTGGGCAAGGTGGGCCTGCACCGGGTCGAGCCGATCCTGGCTGCTCCAGGAGACGACCACCAGTGCCGCCAGCGCGACCACTGCAAACAGCGCGGCCAGTCCCAGGGGCAGCCACAACAGCCGGCCGAGCGGGAGGCGGTAGCGCTCCGCGGGTGATGCACCTTCGACGGTTGGGTTCTGGTTCATCTCTTCCACCTCGCTGCGTCTTTCCTCCGGCAGCAACTCCCGTGCCGCGGCTGATGCGGGGGGCCGTCTGCGGTTCGGCATCGCGGGGTTGATGGCGGTTCGCTGAACGTAGGGCGGATTAGCATCAGCTTAATCCGGCCTACGGGGCAGTGGTCCTGATTGAGCGACGTTCCTTTGCCTTCGCATGGGGATTCCGGTCCATATCCACCAACCATTCTGGTTGATATCCACCAAAATCGCCGGACATCCTTCGGTTTTGTCTGCAACCTTCTGTTATCAAACGGTTTTCATCGTTGGCACCGATCCTGCTCCAACTGTCGCGGGACGGGCCCGCAAGCCCCTCGAACGATTTTCACCACCGGAGGATACAGCCATGACCCATCATCTTCAGCGCAAGACCCTGGTGATCGCGGTTCTCACCGCCCTCTCCCTCAGCGGTCCGGCCTTCGCCGGCCAGAACGTCAACGAGGAGGTCAAGGTGCTGCCGGGGCACCAGGTCTCCCCCCGGGACGAGGTCGCCATCTCCTCGGCGGCGGTCAAGGTGCTGCGCCACATCGCCGCCGCCCGCGGCAACCTGGCGGAGGACAAGCCCGACCTCGACCAGGCCAAGGAGGAGCTGGCGCAGAGCCGCAAGCTGCTCGAGATCATCACTGCCGGTCTGCCCACCACCAAGGTGAAGGACCACATCTGGGTGGCCAAGAAGCACCTGGAGTACGAGGACACCGAGGAGGTGCTGCCCGATCTGGTGCCGATCTACTCCTCGCTCGACGAGCTGGTCGACTACGTGCCCACGGCGCAGGCCAAGGACCACGTCGACCAGGCCAAGCAGGCGCTGAAGAAGGGCGACAAGTCGCAGGCGGTGGAGCAACTGAAGGCCGCTGACGACGCCCTGGTCTACGTCGAGGCCGATCTGCCGCTGGCCGCCACCCGCGACCGTATCGCCGAGGCCGGCCAGGCGCTGGAGAAGGGAGACGCCAAGGCGGCGGGTGAGGCGTTGGCCCGGGCCGAGCAGAGCGTGGTCTTCGTCTCGGTCACCTTCGATTCGCCGCTGACCCGGGCCAAGGCGGCGCTGTGGCGGGCTAGGCAGGAGCACGAGCAGGGCGAGGACGAACTGGCCAAGGCGGACCTGAACGCCGGGGTGAATTATCTGGAGCAGGCGGCCAAGAGCGACGACCCGGTCACCCGCGACGCCGCCACCCGGTTGGTGGGGCAGGTCCGCGACCTGCATGCCGCCATCGACCAGGGCGACAAGGACTTCGGCACCCGGCTGGAGGGGGTCTGGCACCGGGTCAGCGCGCTCTCCGAGCGTACCGTCGAGCGCATCAGTACCGGCTGGCAGCGGATCCGCGCCGAACGGGCGGGCAAGACCGAGCTGATCGAGGCCAAGCTGCAACTGGCCTACGCCCGCATCGATCATCTCGACAGCGGGGATGATGCCGCCGCCAAGGTCGATCTCGCCGCGGCCAAGGCCCATCTGGACGACGCCCTCAAGCAGTTGGGCGACGAACCCCGGGCCGAGGCGAAGAAGATCGCCGACGGGGTCGACCGGCTGAGCCAGGCGGTGGAGGCGGGCAACGCCGAGAAGCTCGGTCCGATGCAGTTCGCCCGGGTCGAGAATGGGCTGGGCCGGCTGATTCGCCAGATGTAGCGCACTGCTCCCGCCCCGCATCGCCTACGGTGCGGGGCGGCAACTCCTCCACGACAGGTCGTAGGTCGCGGCTACCGCCGCGACGTGAACGGAAGCAGCGGGGCTTGATGTCGCACCACGCGTCCCGACCATCGCGGCCCTCCCGCCCGGAAAGGCCGGATCGAGACCAAACGACGGTGCCCCCGTTCGCGTCGCCCCGGTAGGGGCGACCTACGACTT
>NZ_BAAHXB010000061.1:0-33846 GCF_054657215.1 Endothiovibrio diazotrophicus | reverse complement strand
ACCAGGACGCAGAGCGTCCAAGGCCCCTGGTTGCGACGCAGAGCGTCGCAACCAGGGGTTTGGGGTTTGGGGTTTGGGGCCCGGGACCCGGGGCGCAGAACTCGGACCTCGGGCAGCAAAAAAAGCCGGAACGGAAGAGCAGGAAAAAACCACAAGACAAAAAAAACGGCGAACCGCCGAAGCGGATCACCGTTTTCCCCGTAGAAAATGGTCGGGGTGAGAGGATTCGAACCTCCGGCCCCTGCCTCCCGAAGACAGTGCTCTACCAGGCTGAGCTACACCCCGTGGGCGAGTACGCGTCGCCGCGGACTCCACCGGAGCCGCCCCCGCACCAAGTGCGACGGGCTGTCGGGAATCGGTGCGAACCTTGAGGGGAAGGAGACACCGCTACTCCAGCGAGGCGCGAAGTCTACGCGAAGATGTCAGCGGATTCAACGGGTATTGGAAGGCGAAACGCCACAAACGAAAATTCCCACTGAAATTCCGCCGCACACCCCGTGACCAGGAGGTCACGGGGTGTGCGGCGGAATTTCAGTGGGTGCGGGACACCGCGAACTCGGCCAGCGCCACCAGCGCCTCCCGGTAACGACCATCGGGGAGCCCGGCCAACGCCTCGATCGCCCGTTGCGCCTCCTCCCTCGCCAGGCGTGCGGTGTAATCGATGGCGCCGGTGGAGCGGATCGCCTCCATCACCGGTTCGATCACCTCCAGGCCGCCGTTCTCGATCGCCCCGCGGATCAGCACCCGCTGCGCCTCGCTCCCCTCACGCATGGCGTGGATCAGCGGCAGGGTCGGCTTGCCCTCGGCCAGGTCGTCGCCGACGTTCTTGCCCATCGCCTCAGCGTCGGCCGAATAGTCGAGGACGTCGTCCACCAGCTGGAAGGCGGTGCCCAGATACATGCCGTACTCGGCCATCGCCCGCTCCAGCTCCGGCGCCACGCCGCCGAGCACCGCGCCGAGCTGCGCCGCTGCCTCGAACAGCTTGGCGGTCTTGCAGTGGATCACCTCCAGGTAGCGCGCCTCGGTGGTGTCCGGGTCGTTGCAGTTGAGCAGCTGCAACACCTCCCCCTCGGCAATCACGTTGGTCGCCCGCGAGAGGATCTCCATCACCCGCATCGAACCGCTCTCCACCATCATCTCGAAGGCGCGGGAGTAGAGGAAATCGCCGACCAGCACCGCGGTGGCGTTGTCCCACAGGTTGTTGGCGGTCTCCCGCCCGCGGCGCAGCTCGGACTCGTCGACCACGTCGTCGTGGAGCAGGGTCGCCGTGTGGATGAACTCGACCACCGCCGCCAGGTTGAAATGCTGCTCGCCCGCGTAGCCGAAGGCGTGGGCGGCGAGCAGCACCAGCACCGGCCGCAATCGCTTGCCGCCGCTGCCGACGATGTACTCGCCTACCTGATTGATCAGCACCACCTCGGAATGGAGCCGCCGACGGATCAGTGCGTCGGTGGAGGCCATGTCTTCGGCAATGAGTGCGCGTACCGCTTCGATATCCATGGAGATGTCTGAATGGGACTGTCCGGGAGAGGCCACGGCCGGTGTGGGCTGCCGCACGCGGTTGGCGATCTCACCGCGCATAAAGCGCCATAGTGTAGCGTCCCGCGGGGGCCTCAGCCAGCGTATTGACCGCCTCGATGGGGACGATTAATTGATCTCCGCGAAGGCCGCCGGCCGCGCCTTTCCTCCCTTGCCTCCCTCCGACAAACTACTTACTCTAATCGGCCCCCCACTATCCAATATCCCACGACCGGCGAGGGAGAGACCATGTCCCAGCTCAATTTCGACCAGGCCCGCCACAACATGATCGAGCAGCAGATCCGCCCCTGGGAGGTGCTCGACCCGCGGGTCCTGGAGGTGATGGCGCTGGTGCCCCGCGAGGCCTTCGTCGACCCGGCCTACGCCACCCTGGCACTGGCCGACGTGGAGCTGCCGATCGGCCACGGTGAGCGGATGATGCCGCCGCGGCTGGAGGGGCGGCTGCTCCAGGCCCTCGATCTGCGCCCCGGCGACCGGGTGCTGGAGATCGGCACCGGCAGCGGCTTCCTCACCGCCTGCCTCGCCGCCCTCGGCGGCCGGGTGACCAGCGTCGAACAGCACGCCGACCTGAGTGAGGCCGCCGCCGCCCGGCTGGCGGCCCTGGAAATCCCCAACGTCGAACTGGCGGTGGGCGACGCCGCCGCCGGCTGGGAAGCGGGCGCCCCCTTCGATGCCATCGCCGTCACCGGCTCCCTGCCGCTGATCCCCGACACCCTGCGCCGCCAGCTCAAGGAGGGCGGCCGGCTGTTTGCGGTGGTCGGCAGCGGACCGGTGATGGAGGGAACGCTGGTCACCCGCACCGGCGCCGGGAGCTGGAGCACGGTGAGCCTGCTCGACACCTGGCTGGCCCCGCTCACCGCGCCCCGCACCTCCGCCTTCGTCCTCTGAGCCGACGGCACCCTCTCCTCGGCCGTTAAGGAATACCCCATGAAGATCCGTACCCTCTGCCTCGGCGTCGCACTGGCCCTCGGCTCCCTCCCGGTCCTCGCCGAGGACCTGATGGAGATCTACCAGCTCGCCCGCGACAACGATCCCACCCTGCGCGCCGCCGAGGCGGCGCGGCGGGCCGCCGACGAGGTGCGCCCCCAAGCACGCGCCTCCGCCATGCTGCCCACCCTCGATCTCTCGGCCAACCTCTCCGAGACCCGGGTGCACGAGCCGGACACGACCAATCCGAGCCGGCCGGCCAGCGCCATCGAGCTCAACCTCACCCAACCGATCCTCCACCTCGACCGCCTCGCCCGCCTGCGCCAGGCCGACAGCCAGATCGCCCAGGCCGAGGCACAGTACCAGGCGACGCGCCAGGACCTGATGATCCGCGTCGCCGAGAGCTACTTCAATGTGCTCGCCGCCATCGACAGCCTGGAGTACGCCCGCGCCCAGAAGAGCGCCATCGGCCGCCAGCTGGAGCAGGCCACCAAGCGCTTCGAGGTGGGACTGATCGCGATCACCGACGTCCACGAGGCGCAGGCCGGCTACGACCTCGCCTCCGCCGACGAGATCGTCGCGCAGGACGCCCTCTCCTCGGCCCGCGAGGCGCTCGCCGAGATCACCGGCCAGTTCATCAAGGAGCTCGCCGGGCTGAAACAGGAGCTCAAGCTCACCCCGCCGGACCCGGCCGACGCCGACCGGTGGACCACCACCGCCCTGGAACAGAACCTGGCGATCCTCGCCGCCGCGGAGGCGGTAACCACCGCCCGCGAGGAGATCGAGGCGCGCCGCGGCGGCCACTACCCGACCCTCGACCTCACCGCCAGCCACGGCGCCGGCGACAACGACGCCCTCTACACCAGCGGCTACACCCAGACCGAGCAGACCGCCGTCAGCCTCCAGTTCAACCTGCCGCTGTTCCGCGGCGGCGCCACCAACTCCCAGGTGCGCCAGGCAAGCCAACTCTACAACGAGGCCCGCGAGAAGCTGGAGAGCGCACGCCGCACCGCAACCCGCTCCTCCCGCGACGCCTACCGCGGCGTGGTCGCCGCGATCAGCCGGGTGGAGGCGCTGAAACAGGCGCTGGTCTCCACCGAGAGCGCGCTGGAGGCGACCCAGGCCGGCTTCGAGGTGGGCACCCGCACCATCGTCGACGTGCTCAACAGCCAGCGCGACCTGCACCAGGCGCGACGCGACTACGCCCGCGCACGCTACGACTACCTGCTCAACACCCTGCGCCTGAAGCAGGCCGCCGGGATCATCCAGGAGAGCGACCTGGAGAGCGTCAACCGCTGGCTCCAGTGAGGCGCAAGACGATGGAGCCGATCGATTTCTCCAACCCGCTCGACGCCCTGCGCCGCTTCCACCAGCTCAACCGCGAGCAGTGCGCCGCCCTCGAGGCGCTGGCCGAGGCCGCCGAGGGCGGCGCCGAAGTCGCCTCCTTGGGCGGCCCGGCCGGCGAGATCCTGCGCCACTTCACCGCCCACACCGCCCTCCACCACCGCGACGAGGAGGAGGAGCTGTTTCCCCTGCTCGCCCGCCAGACCCTCAAGCTGGCCGACCGGGTCCACCACGCCCGCAGTGCCCACCAGGCGATCGAGGGGGGGTGGCGGGAGCTGGCCGAGCTGCTGCGCAAGCCGGCTGCCATCGCCGCCGACCCCGCGGCCTTCGCCGCCAGGGCGCGCGCCTTCGCCGAACTGGAGTCGGGCCACTGCAACTTCGAGGATGAAGAACTGCTGGAGATCGCCCAGCACATCCTCAGCCGCGACGACCTGACGCGGATCGGCAAGGCGATGAAGAAGCGCCGCGGGATCGGTTAACCCGCCCTACGATCCTACGATCCCTTGACCACCGTTAAGGCCCGACGCCGACGAACGCAAAAAAATAGGTACCTCCTACAACGGCCCGAGGTTTCCTATGACTCCCTCCCCCTGGCGGACCCTCACCGCCGCCCCCCACCGGGTGATGTTTCTCGGCGGCACCCTCCAGTTCGTCCTCGCCCTGCTGCTGTGGGGCGCCGAGCTGGGCGCCCGCCACGGCCTGCCGTGGCCGCCGCTGCCGCTGACCGTCGCCCCCTCCGTCCTCCACGCCACACTGATGCTCTACGGACTCTTCCCGTTCTTCATCTTCGGCTTCCTGATGACCACTTTTCCCCGCTGGATGCGGGGAAAAGAGATTGGCAGAGGGCGCTATGTCTCGGCCTTCCTGGCCTTGGTGGGCGGCAACGCATTGCTCTACCTCGGGGCCTTCGCCGATCGCGGAGTCGCTGCGGCCGGCGCGCTGGGGGTGCTGATCGGCTGGGGGATCGTCTGGCTCGCGCTGCTGGAGGTCTATCGCCAGACCGAGGCCGACGACAAATACTACGAACGGTGGCTGCTGGCGGCGCTCGCCTGCGGCGCCCTCGGGCTCGCGCTGTTCGTCGGCGGGGTGGTCGGCAGCGACTGGCGGTGGCTGCGGCTCTCCGAGGGGATCGGCCTGTGGCTCTTCCTGCTGCCGGTGCTGATCGTGGTCAGCCACCGCATGATCCCGTTCTTCAGCGCCTGCGCCCTGCCCGGCTACCGGGAGCAGCGTCCGCGCTGGACCCTGCCGCTGATGGCGCTGTGCCTCGGCGGCCACCTCGTCACGGAGCAGGCGGGCGTGCCCCAGTGGAGCCTCCTCTTCGACCTCCCCCTGGGGCTCGCCGCCCTCCACCACAGCCGCCTGTGGGGGCTGCGCCAAGCACAGGCGGTGGGCCTCCTCTGGGTGCTCCACCTCGCCTTCCTGTGGCTCGGCATCGGCCTCCTGCTCTACGGCCTGAACGATCTCGCCCGGCTCCTCGGCCACGGCGACACCCTCGGCCGCGGCCCGCTCCACGCCCTGACCATCGGCTTCGTCGGCTCGATGGTGGTGGCGATGGTCACCCGGGTGAGCCGCGGCCACTCCGGCCGCGAGCTGCGGATGGACCGCCTCGCCTGGGGCGCCTTCCTCGCCCTGCAGGCCGCGGCGCTGCTGCGGATCGCCGGCGAACTCCCCGGCCTCACCGCCGCCAATCCGCTCGCCGCCCTCGCCTGGCTGCTCCTCGGCGGCCCGTGGGCCCTGCGCTACGCCCTGATCTACCTCCGCCCACGCATCGATGGCCAACCTGGCTAGTTACCGGTCGGAGCGGCGACTCCCTATAATCCGGTTCACCCCGAACGACCGCCCCACGACCAAGGAGCCGCCCCGATGACCCGGTGGACCGCCATCGCCCTGCTTGCCGCCCTCGCCTCCCTCCCGCTCCACGCCGCCGGTGGCCCCGACGGCCGCTGGACCACCCCCCGTGGGGAGATGCGGCTGCACCTCGACGGCGTCCAGGTGGACGGCCGCTACAACCTCCACGGCGGTCGCCTCAACGGCCGGATGGAGGGCAAGGAGCTCACCGGCTACTGGATCCAGGAGCACTCCGAGGAGCGCTGCAGCCGCAGCGTCGCCGGCAGCCCCTACTGGGGGCGGCTGCACCTCACCTTCGACGGCGACCGCTTCGACGGCACCTGGAGCTACTGCGACCGGACCCCCGACCACAGCGGCTGGAGCGGCACCCGGATCGCCGCCGGCAGCGACCTGGAGGCCGCCCGGGAGGACCCCACCGCCCTGGTGATCGGCGCGCTGGCCAAGGCCCCGCCCTCGAAGGCCTCCAGGTCCGGCGACAGCGCCACCGAAACCAAGGCGCCGCCCGGCAACGCCGCCGTCACCCTCGACATGGCGAAGGCCGAACTCTTCCCGAAGTGGCGCGCCAGCATCCTCGACGGCCACCCCAAGATGCTCACCGGCGACCTCACCTGCGACGGGGCCGGCGACTACTTCGTCGGCTGGAGCGACCTCGGCGACCCCGTCCACCCGCGCTACCACATCGCCGTGGTCTACCACGACGGCGACCGCCTCACCCATCGGCACACCACCCTCGACCTGGGCGGCGACGGCCAGTACGCGCTGTGCGTCCCCGGCCCCGACGCCACTCCCGAGGTCACCCTCGGCGCCCACGGCTACAGCGCCGCCGAGCGCACCGCCCACGGCCTCCCCGAGCGCTGCGCCGGCGCGGTACGCCTCGACGACGGCCTGTGTGACGCCCTCTACATCGGTTGGGAACCCGTGATCCAGCAGTTCCTGCTGGAGCGGAACTGATCAATCCACCAGGGCGAGGGAGACCAGCAGCGCGGTCTCGGCGAGCTCCAGCAGGGCGCCGGCGGTATCGCCGGTGGTGCCGCCGATCCAGCCGATCAACCACCAGCGCCACAGGGCGACGAGCAGGGCCAGACCAATCAACAACGGAAAGGAGGGTACGCCCCACAGCTGGATCAGCAGCAGGGCGACCAGCGCCAGCACCAGCCAGCCGGCGCCCCGCGGCAGGCAGGCCGCGGCGGCGGCACCGAGGCCGTCGCGGCGCACGTAGGGGGTGGTGAGGAAGAGCGCCACCGGCAGCGCCCGGCCGGCCAGCGGCACGGCCGCCAAGGCGTGCCACGCCTGGGCACGGACCAGTACCGCGAGCGCCGCCAACTTGAGGATCAGCACCACCACCAGCGCCGCCACCGCCATCGGGCCGGCGCGGGGGTCCTTCATGATCTCCAGCGCCCGCGTGCCGTCGCCGTGGCTACCGACCCGGGCGTCCACCGTATCGGCCAGCCCGTCGAGGTGGATGCCGCCGCTGATCCCCGTCCACAGCGTCAGCAGCAGCGCCGCCGCCAGCAGTGGATCGCTCCCCGCCAGCAGCCAGCCGGCGCCGCCGAGGAGCGCGCCGATCGCCGCCCCCACCAGCGGATAGCAGAGCACCGACAGCCCGAACGCCCGCGGGTCGTAGCCCGCCACCCGCGGGGTCGGGATCACCGTCAACAACTGAATCGCCAACCAGAGGGGACGCACTAAGAACTCCGAGCTGGAACGGGACCGGGCAGGACCAACTGGTGGTAACGCTCGCCGTGGCGGCCGGTGTCGACGCGGATGCGGATGATCGAGGCGTTGCGCGGGTCGAAGCGGTAGAACCCCTCGATCGGCATGTCGAGGGCGTGGAGCAGCAGGATGCGCATCATCCCGGCGTGGCCCACCAGCAGCACCCGCTCACCGGCATGGCGCGCCAGCAGCCGCTCCCAGGCGGCGATCACCCGCTCGCGGAACGCCGTCAGCGGCTCCGCCCCCGCCGGGGTGTGGTTCACCGGATCGCGCCAGAAGGCGGCGGTCCCCTGCGGATCGCGGTCCATCAGCGCCTTCGAGGTCAGCCCCTCCCACGAACCGAAGGCCACCTCGCGGAACCCCTCGTCGAGTTCCACCGGCACCCCCAATCGCGCCCCCAGCTCTTCTGCAAACGCCGCGCAGCGGGAGAGATCCGAGCTGACGATCCGCGTCCAGTCATCCCTTCCGGCCACCGCCGCACGCATCTGCGCCCACCCTTTGTCGCTCAGCGGGTCGTCAGTCCAGCCGCGGTACTTCGACCCACCCACCGGCTCGCCGTGGCGGATCACCTCCACGATGGTCGCTTCGTCACGCATCACCCCTCAGAGACCCCCGCCTCGGCGAAGGTGGCCATGCCGTTGTGCAGCGCCACCGCCAGCTTCAGGGTGGCCAGCGCGGTGGCCGCGCCGCTCCCCTCCCCCAGGCGCATCCCCAGATCGAGCAGCGGTTCGGCCCCCAGGGCCTCCATCACCTTGGCGTGGCCCGGCTCGGCGGAGGCGTGGGCGTAGAGCAGCCACGGCGCGATGGTCGGGTTGATACGCACCGCGGCCAGCGCCGCCGCGCCCGCAATGAAGCCATCGACCAGCACCGGCACACCGCCTTGGGCGCAGGCGATGTAGGCACCGGCCAGCGCCGCGATCTCGAAGCCGCCGACGCAACGCAGGGCTTGCCACGGGTCGTCGTGGGCGGCCGCGTGGCGCTGGCAGGCGTCGGCGACGACGCGGACCTTGTGGCCGACCCCACCCGCATCCAGGCCGGTGCCGGGACCGGCGAGCGCGAGCGGGCTGGCGCCGGTCAGGGCGCAGGCCACCGCGGTGGCCGCGGTGGTGTTGGCGATGCCCATCTCGCCGCCGATGAACAGATCCGACGCGCCACCACGGGCCACCGCCTCACGGCCAACGGCCAACGCCGCGGCGAGCTGCGCCTCGCCCATCGCCGGTTCGCGGCGCAGGTTGGCGGTGCCGGCGGCGACCCGCGCCGAGACCACCCCGGGGAGCGGGCCGGGGTCGAGCAGCGCGCCGACGTCCACCACCTCCAGCGCCGCCCCCAACTCGCGGGCGAGCACGGAGATGGCCGCGCCGCCGCGGCTGAAGTTGCGGATCATCTCCACCGTAACCGCTTGCGGGAAGGCGGAGACCCCCTCGGCGGCGACCCCGTGATCGGCGGCGAAGACCACGATGCGGACCCGCTCCAGGACGGGCCGCTCGCGTCCCTGTAGCGCCGCCAGGGTGACCGCCAGCGCCTCCAGGCGGCCGAGCGAACCGGGCGGTTTGGTCAGCTGCCCCTGACGCGCCAGGGCCGCCTCGCGCATCGCTTCATCGGGGGCCTTGGCGGGTTCGTTCAGCCATTCGGGTCGGGTCATGGTCGGTTTCCGGAGTGAGGTAATCGGGTCGGGCATCCACGATTGAAATCGCGGTGCCTTCGTTTAACACGGCGCCCGCGGGCGCCGCTTCGAACGGAACGGCCACCGAAACAGTCCACTCCGGACAGACCGAAGGGACACCAGCCTTCCTACCCTTTCAACACATGGGGCAGACCGGCGACGGTCAGGGTGACGCGGTCGCACAGCGCGGCCAGTTCCTGGTGGAGCATCCCCGCCTCGTCGCAGTAGCGGCGTGACAGCTCGCCCGTCGGCACCACGCCGAGGCCGGTCTCGTTGCTCACCAGGATTATGGTGCCGGGGAGCGCCGGCAAGGTCTCGAGCAGGGCGTCGCGCTCGCGGCGGAAAAGCGCCTCGTCCTCGGCACAGAGCAGGTTGGTGAGCCACAGGGTGAGGCACTCCACCAGCAGACAGCGACCGGCGGCGGCCTGCTCGCGCAGGGTCGCCGCCAGGGCGATCGGCTCCTCCACCAGCTCCCAGGAGGCGGGCCGTCGACGGCGGTGGCCGTCGATCCGCGCGGCCATCTCGCCATCGAGGGCGCGGGCGGTGGCGACGTAGACCACCTCCAGCCAGCTATTCATCGCCCGCGCCTCGGCCAGCCGGCTCTTGCCGGAGCGGACGCCCCCCAGGATCAGTTCACGCACGACCGCCCCCATTCGCAAAAGCGGGCATTGTACACCGCAGAACGCGGCTCAACCGTAGGTCGGCGCTACCGCGCCGACGCGAACGGAAGCAGCGGACCGGACGCGCTTGTCACCCTTTCCGACGGCCCCTCCATTCGGACAGGATGGTACGGGATTCCCCGTCGGTGCCTCCGTTCCCGTCGGCGCGGTAGCGCCGACCTACAGCGCGGGAAGCACTTCGCGTTCGATGAAGCGACCCAGCTCGGCAATCTCCGGATAGCGCGGGGCGATCTCCACCAGATAGCCCAACGTTCGCGGGATATCCTTGAGATAACCAGCCTTGCCGTCGCGGTGATAGAGACGGGCGAAGATGCCGGCCACCTTGAGCTGGCGCTGAGCGCCCATCAGATCGAACCAACGCAGGAAGCGCTCGTCGTCGCGCTCGGGCACCACGCCGGTCTGGTAGGCGAGCTTGTCGTAACCGACCACCCACGCCTCCACCCGCTCACGGGGCCAGGCGATATAGGCGTCCTTCAGCAGCGAGACCAGGTCGTAGGTGAGCGGACCGAACACCGCATCCTGGAAATCGAGGATGCCGGGGTTGTTGCGGCCGGTGATCATCAGGTTGCGCGAGTGGTAGTCGCGATGGACGGCCACCTGCGGCTGCTCCAGGGCATTCCGCACCAGCGCCTCGAAGGTCTCGTCGAGCAGCCCCCGCAACCCTTCGCCGAGGGTCATGCCGAGGTGCCGCTCCAACAGCCAGTCGGGGAACAGGGTCATCTCGCGCAATAGCAATTCCCGGTCGTAGGGGGGCAATAGTTCGTCACGGGGGCCGACCCCCTGGAGCACCGCCAGCGCCCCCAGGGCGTCGCCGTAGAGGCGCCCGGCGGTGGTCTCGCTCAGCTCCGGGAGGTATTGGCGGGTCCCCAGGTCGGAGAGCAGCAGAAAACCCTGTTCGAGATCGCCCTCCAGCACCTGCGGCACGTTGAGGCCGATGGCGTGGAGCGCACCGCCCACCTGGATGAAGGGGCGGCAATCCTCCCGTTCCGGCGGCGCGTCCATGGCGATCAGGGTGTCGTCGTCGCGGTGGACGCGGAAGTAGCGGCGGAAGCTGGCATCCCCCGAGGCGGGGGTGATGTCGGAGTAGCGGATCTTCAGCTCGTCGCCGAGCCAGCGTTGGAGTTGGGCGAGTCTTTCGGGCATGGGTGAATTGATCTTGAGCGTCGAATATTGGGCTCTACCGTCCGTATTTTCCGCTCGCTGTAGGAGCGGCCCTTAGGCCGCGATTCGGCCGGAGTGTGGCGTTTCATTTCAGCAGGAGGGAGAACGCGGAAGCGGCGCCATCGCGGCCTAGGGGCCGCTCCTACAGGAGACATCGCGGCCCGCCTATCCGGCTTTTTGCCGGATCGCCAACACCGCCTGATTTCTCAAGGTCTTCATGTAGTTGAGGTGGGTCGGGGTGAACTTGGCACCCCCCTCCAGATCGCCGTAGAAGAGGCCCACCGGGATCTTGTTGATGATGATCGGGTAGACCGCCAGCGAGGTGGCGGAGATCCGCTGGCGATGCCACTCCGGAAGCCCCTCGGTCTCGCCCACGTTGTCCACCACCAGATCCCGCTCCTCCGCCACCGCCTGGCCGAAGAGGTCGGCGGCGGGCTTGATCGGCACCTTGAACTCGCTGATCACGGTGTCGATCTCCTTGCCGAAACCGAAGCGTGCATTGAGGTTGGCGCGCTTGCCGTCGGCGATGCAGACCAGCACCCGCGAGAGGCCGAGACCACGGTACATGGTCTCCAGGATCATCATCATGATCTCGTTGACGCTGTAGTTGCCGAGCAGCGCGTTGGTGATCTCCTGGATACCGTTCAGGAGCGCCATCTGCAGGTCCTCGGCGCTGGCCCGCTCCTCTTCCGCGACGCGGCGGGCAGCGGCCTCCGGGGTCTCCTCGACCACCGCTTCGGCAGCCGCGGCGGCCGGCTTGTTCCAGTTCGACACCCGCTTGACGAAGGGGCTCTTTGCCGCGTCGATGTTGAGGATGTCGGTGAACTGCTGGAGGTTCTCCACCGCCGCATCGAGCAGCGCGGTGATCTGCTCCCCCTTCAGCCCCATCCCCTTCTCGTAGCGCTCGGCCAGCGCGGCGGTGGCGCGGCTCTTCTCCGCGGGATCACCGGTGGCGGCCAGGCGGACCAGCTCGTTGGAGAAGTTGGTCAGCTGCTGCAGCTTCTCGTCCTCCCCCGCCGGCCGCTGCACCGGCCCCGGCGGCAGCACGTTCATCGAGTCGACGATGCTCTGCGGGAAGTTCCACTCCTTGGCGATTCCACGGCCCAGTTCGTGGTAGGTGAGGCCGAGCACCGAGTTGGAGGCGGTCACCTCGTCCTGGCGCTTCTGCTCCACCAGCGTCTGGATCTGCTCGAACTCCTCGGGGAAGTAGAAGATCACCAGCATCTTGCCGAGATTGTGCAGCAGCGAACAGACGAAGGCCTGCTCCGGCTCGCGCAGCTTCATCCGCTTGGCCATGGTGCGCGAGAAGGAGCCGCTGATCAGCGAGCCGAGCAGGGTATCCTTCAGCTCGGCCACCTGCTCCTTGTTGCGCAGGTGCTCGAACAGCATCAGGCTGAGGGTGGCCGCCCGCACCTGGTCGAAGCCGAGGATCACCACCGCGCGGGAGACGGTGCTGATCTTGCCGCCGTACTGGCCGTAGAAGGAGGAGTTGACCAGCTTGATCAGCTTGTTGGTCAGCGAGTACTCCTTGAGGATGATGTTGGAGAGCTCGTTGGCCGAGCTGTCGGCGTCCGAGGCGGCGGCGCGGTTGATCTCGCTGATGTGCTGGGAGATGGCGGGGAAGTCGGGCTTGTGGCGCATCCGCCGCATCAGGAAGGCGAGCGTGCTCTGCTTGCCGTCCAGCTCCTGCGGCTCCTCGTCCTTGTGCAGGTAGTGCTCCAGCGCCTCCTTCATCTCGAAGGTGTCGCGGTAGCGCTGGTTGGGCTCCTTCTCCAGGGCGCGCATGACGATGCCGTCCAGCTCGGGGTCGATCTTCGAGTTGCCGAGCGAGGGCCGGGGGATCGGCTCATTGGCGATCTTGTGCATGATCGCCAGCTGGCTGTCGCCGTCCACCGCCATCCGCCCGGTGAGCATCTCCCACAGGATCAGGCCGAGGGCGAAGAGATCGGAACGGGCGTCGGGCTCGCGGTTGCCGAAGTGCTCGGGGGACATGTAGTTGAGCGAGCCCCACAACCCCTCGCGCTTCTCGCCGGCAAGGGTCCCCTCCTGGCTCTTGCCGAGCATGCGGGCAACGCCGAAGTCCATCACCCGCGGCACCCGGTTGCGACCGATCAGGATGTTGGCCGGCTTCAGGTCACCGTGGATCACCCCCTCCTCGTGGGCGTAGGCGATGCCGTCGAGCACCGGCATGATCAGGTTGACCGCCTGGTGGACCGGCAGCGCCCCGCCCCGCTTGAGCAGGGCCGCCAGCGTGGTGCCGTCGACGTACTCGAAGACCAGGAAAAGCTTGCCGTGGTCCTCGCCGGCCTCGAAGATCGGCACGATGTTGGCGTGCTGGAGCTGGCCGACGATCTTCGCCTCCTGCATCAGCAGGCGCTGGGCACGGGGATCGGCGGTGGGGTCGATGGCCAGGGTCTTGATCGCCACCCGGCGGTCGAGGCGGGGGTCACGGGCGAGGTAGACCACCCCCTGGGCGCCGCGACCGAGCACCTTCTGGACCTCGAAACGGTCGATGGTACGGGGCGGTTGCGGGTCCGGAAGTGGCGGGGTCATGGATTCTCTATGCGGCGTTCCCCGGTGGCTCCATGCTCGATTTCATGTAGGCGCGGCGAGGCGGGGTCGGTGGAATGGGCCCGGGCGGCGGTCAGCGGTAGAGAAACTCCACCTGGATGCCGCTGAGCACGATGACGTCGTGGTCCTTCAGCTTCTGTTCGCCGGAGACTGCGGTGCCGTTGACCGTGGGCGGGCTCTTCCCCTCCACATGGGCGAGAAAGTAGCCGTCGGCACGCTTGTTGATAGTGGCCACCTGGACGCCCGGCTTGCCGAGACTGGTGACCACCTTGGTGAGTTCCAGCTCGCGACCGGCGTTGGGACCATTGAGGATGCGCAGGGCCGCCTTGGGCAGCGTGGCGGACTCGGCCGACGGGCGGGCGGCCATCGCCTCCTTGGCGACCCCCATCTCCCGGGCGGCCTGGGCGGCGGACATCTCCACCGCCTCCATGTTGCCCATCGCCCCGGGGCGGAAGACCATGGTCTTCTCGAACTCCTCGGCCGGCTCGCCGGCGGCGGGGGCGGCGTCGTTGACGTATTTCAGGCGATGCTTGACCACCTCGATGAGGTCGCCGTTGCGCAACACGTGGCGGGTGATGCGCTGGCCGTTGACCAGGGTGCCGTTGGTGCTGCCGAGGTCCTCGAGGACGGTCTGCCCCATGGAGGTGGTGACCCGGCAGTGCTCGCCACTGACCGCCAGATTGTCGATCTGGATGTCGTTGGTCGCCTTGCGACCGATGCTCATGCGCTCCTTCTCGACCGGGAACTCACCCAGCACCTGATCATGAAACATCAGTATCAGCTTACCCGCCATAGCCGATCCACTTTGTAATTAGTATGTGAAATTCAGAGGAACCAATCGATCACCCGCTTCACCCAAGGGCGGTTGGCGGGAAATTCCCGGGTCGGCCGGGCCAGTACCACGGAGACGTTGTCGCGACCGCCATGCTCGTTCGCAAGCCCCACCAAATGCTCAGCGGCAAGTTTAAGATTAGCATTAAACGTTATGAGCGTTAAACGAATTTCTTCCTCGGAGAGCATGTCGGTAAGGCCGTCGGAACAGAGCAGGAAGAGGTCTCCGGGATGCACCTCGCGCTCCTCCAGATCCACCTCCACCTCCTCCTCGGGCCCCAACGCCCGGGTCACCACGTTGGTGAATCGGGCCCCCTCCAGCTCGTCGGCGCGGACCCCGCGATCGATCATCTCCTGGACCACCGAGTGGTCGACGGTGAGCCGCTCCAACTGCCCGTCGCGCAGCCGATAGAGACGGGAGTCGCCGACATGCGCGATCACCGCCCGGTCGTCGTGGAACAGGATCGCCACCACCGTGGTGCCCATGTCGGCATAACCGGGCTGGGCGGCGGCGGCCTGATGGATGGCGCGGTTGGCGGCGCGGATCGCCTCCTCCAGCTCGATACTCTCCAGGCTGCGCCCGCTCACCTCGTCGCGCCCGCCGGCGGGCAGCTCGGCCAGCGCCGCGGCGACCTGCTCGCCGATGACGTGGGCGGCCATGGCGCTGGCCACGTCCCCCCCCTGGTGGCCGCCCATGCCGTCGGCCACCAGGAACAGGCCGTGGACCGGATCGGCACCCACGGCGTCCTCGTTGCGCGCGCGCTTGCGCCCGACGTCACTGACCGCCGCCGCCTCCAGCACCCGCTCCAGCCCGGCGCGGGCACTCACTCCTTCTTGCCGGTCATCTCCAACGCGCACTGGCGAACTCCCAAGGCAAACTCCTTGCCGGTCTGATAACGCTGGCCGGGGTCCTTGCACAGCGCCTTGTCGAGGACCGAGCGGATGCACGGCGGCAGCTCGGGGCGGATCGAGAGCGGATCGGGATGGCTCTCGTTGGCGATCTTGAACATCAAAGCGGCCATCGAGTCCCCCTGGAACGGGAGCTGACCGGTGAGCATCTGGAACAGCATCACACCGAGCGAGAAGAGGTCGGAACGACCATCCACCTTCTTGCCGGCGAGCTGCTCGGGCGACATGTAGGAGGGGGTGCCGAGGACCATACCGGTCTTGGTCTTGCTCGAATCGGTGATCCGCGCGATGCCGAAGTCGGTGATCTTCAGCTTGGCGTTCTCCACTTGGTACATGATGTTGGCCGGCTTGATGTCGCGGTGGACGACGTTCTGGCGGTGGGCGAAGTCGAGCGCCATGCCCACCTTCATGACGATGTCGAAGACCCGGATCGGCGGCAACAGGTGATCGGCCTTGGTGAAGACGGTGAGGTCCTTGCCCTCCAGGAACTCCATAGCGATGTAGGCCAGATCCTGCTCCTCACCGGCGTCGAAGATGGAGACGATCATCGGGTGGTTGAGGCGGCCCGCGGTCTCCGCCTCGCGGAAGAAGCGCTCCTTCACCTCGTCCAACTCGTCGGCCTCGAACTCCTGGGAGAGCGCCATGGTCTTGATCGCCACGGTGCGGTTGATCTTCGGGTCCTTGCCCAGATAGACCACCCCCATCGCCCCCTTGCCGAGTTCCTTCTCGATCTGGTAGCGGCCGAGCATCGGCTTTTCGACGGTACCGTCGGCACCGATCAGCGAGGTGGCGGTGCCTCCGCCGCCACCGCCCAGCATCACCGTGTTCTCCAACTGGTCGGAGCGGTTGAGGCGGCTCTTCACGTCGCGGAACCCGGCGTTGTGGCCGGAGATGTAGCGATAGACCGCGCCCGCCTTGTTGAACTGGCGCTTGCGCTCGTAGTCCAGCGCCAGGTTGTAGAGCAGGTCGAGGAGCGCGTCGTCCACCGGGCACTTGCGGAACTTGTCGAAGGCCATGTCCAACTGGCCCTGGCCCTGGAAGGCGAGGCCGAGCATCTTGTTGGTCTCCGCCGAATCGGCCTCCACCCGCTCCTTGTTGCGTTCGGTGAGCAGGAAGCGCTTGGTGGTGAGGAGTCCATGGCCGGTGATCAGCAGCAGCGCGGGGGCCACCAGCTGCAACCACATCCCGCTCGCGGTGAGCAGCCCCAGCTCCCCACCCAGAAGTCCCAGCAGCAGCACCCCGGTAACCAGCGCCGCCGGCCCCGCCTTCAGCCGCGGCAGCAACACGGTGAGATAGAGGGCGATCAGCACCATCGCGCCGAAGCCGGCCCCATCCGCCCAGAAGGGGACGGTGAAGAAGTCCTCGTTGAGGATCGAGGAGACGGTGTGGGCGAGGATCAGCACCGGCGCCATCGACTCGTCGATGGGCGTCGGACGGAAGGCGCCGACGCCGGTGGCCGTGCCACCGATCAGCACCACCTTGCCGCGGTACTTGGAGAGCGGGATCTTGCCGGCGAAGACGTCGTAGAAGGAGTCCACCGGGAAGGCGGAGTGGCCGTCACGGTCACCGTAGAAGAAGGGGAGCATGCGCAGGTAGCCGTCGGTGCCGATGTTCAGCTTGCCCAGCCGCACCCCCTCGCCGAGCCGCACCTCCACGTCGTCGACGGTCAGATTGCGCTGGAGCGCGGCGGCCATCAGCGCCAGGGAGGGGAAGAAGTCGTCGTAGTACTGCACCACCAGCGGCACCATGCGCACCGCGCCGTCCACGTCGAGCCAATCGTTGAGGTGGCCGATGGCCGCCGCCTTCGCCCCCAGTTCGGGGGTCGGCGGGGTGAGTTCGCTGCTCGCCGCCGGCAGATTGCCGTCGTTGTAGGCGTCGACCTCGTCATGCACGTTGGTCAGCACGCTGGCCGCCACGTAGGGGGGAAGCTTGCCGCTCGGCCGCCCCTGGGGCGGGCGCAGCACGAACGGCATGCCGAGCACCACGTTGCCCGCGCGCCCCATGGCGGCGGCCAGCTTGCGGTCGGTATTGAGGCTCTCCTCCGCATCGCGCAGGGAGCCGCCCAGGGTGTCGAGGTCGCCGAGCAGCCGCGCATCGGTACCCGTCGGCGGGTGGGAGAGGGTGGAGCCGCCGTAGAAACCGAGCAGCTTCTCGATGCTGATCAGCCCGGGGTCGCGCTGCGGCTCGAGCAGCAGCACGGTGTTGGCGATCACCTTGGCGCCGGCCCCGCTCAGCTTGTCGATCATCTCGGCAAGCACCTGGCGCGACCAGGGCCAGCGGCCGATGTTGGCGATCGAGGTGTCGTCGATGGCGATCACCGCCACCTGCTCGGAGGGCTCCGCCGAAGCGAGGCGCACGCCGAGGTCGTAGAGCGGCCGCTCCGCCACCTTCATCGGATTGCTCGGCCAGAGCACCAGGAAGAGCAGCGAGAGGAGCAACCCGACGAACCAGTCGGCTTTCCAGAAGGCGGTTTTCATCGGCGGTGACACCCGGCCCCTTCGGGGGGCTCTTGCTGGTTGCGGACCCTCGAATCATAGCAAAGGCCGGTGGCTTACCCTACAGGCGAAATGTGAACCATGCAGGGAAGGCGAAGGAAGGGACACACCAGTTCCGTTCGACAACGGCGCCCGCGGGACGCCCTATGACGACGCAAGATCCTCCAGCAACCCCGCCAACGCCGCCTCTTCCTCCACGACCATCGCCGACTCCGCCATGGCGGAGGCCAGCCCCGCATCCCAATCCGCCTCCACCTTCTCCCTTTTCAGGCGCTTCCCGACGCCGTCGGCGACGGCACGGCGATAGTCCGCCTCACCGAACCGCCAGGGGACCACCGGGAAGCGCCTGAAAAGGGAGTTGGCGATGCGCAGGCCGGCCCAGTCGAAGTCGCCGTGGTAGGCGAGCCGGGCACCGGCGCGATGGAGCTGATCGATGAGATAGAGGACCGCGGCGGTGGGCTGGCCGTTGGTGCAGACCAGCGGGGCGCAGCGCTCGCCGAGGCGGTCGGCGGCCTCGGCGACCACCGCGGGATTCTCGCACAGGTGGAGGGTACGACCCGCCATGGCGGACCAGTCGACGGGATCGCCGACCAGTTGGCGCAGGGTGATCCACAGCGGCTGACCGCGCGCCTCGCGCAAGGTGCGGGCGGTGAGGGAGTCGCCGCCCGCCGGGAGGTTGAGCAGCAGCACGGTGGAGGTGATGGCGCCGCCCACCAGGATGCCGTGGCGCGCCCACAGGGCGCGGGTCTGCTCCTCGTCCTCGCCGTGGCCGAGGGCGTTGGTCACCAGGGTGGCGACCGGCCGGCCGGGGTCGAGGGCGTGGGCATCGCCGAGGACGGTGGCGGCCAGGGTGCTCAAGGTCTGACCGTGGCCGGGGAGGTGGGCGAGGAGGCGCAGGGCGTCGTCCAGCAGCCGGCCGGCGACGACGGGGTCCCGTTTGGCGAGGCGTTTGAGCAGGCCGCCGGCGCGCAATGACGCCAACCACTCGCAGTGCTCCGCCGCCGCGAGGTGCGCGTCGTCAAAAATGGCCGACCAGGCGGATGTCTCCTCCTGCCGCTCCGCGGGGAGATCGCGCAGCGGACCGCGCAGGCACTCCACCGCCTGACGCAGGGAGTCGACGAGACCGGCCCGTCGCAGCGCCGCCTCCAACGCGCCGAGGCGCAGCGAGAGGTTGCGCCCGCGTCCCGGCGGGCGGCCGAGCAGCGCGGCGACCGCCCGGCGCTCCGCTTCCGAGGCCTCGGGCAAGGTGAGCGTGTCGCCTTCGACACCGCGCTCGAAACGGCGCTGGAGGGCGTCGAGCAGGCGGCCCAGTTCCGGCTTGCCGAGCAGGCGCCGGAGGCGTTCCGCGGTTGACCTGTCCGGTTCGATCATGCGTTTCATCTTCGTGGGTTGGCGCTACCGCGCCGACGTGAACGGAGGCAGCGGGGCGTGAACGGCGATGTCGCCTCCGAGCGCTCCGCCCTTTGGAAAGGCGTTCACCACTATAGGGCGCCCCGTGGGCGCCGCGCCGAACGAAGGCACCACCGTCCGAGTCTGCCCCACCGGTTCGGACGACCTGGAGCGACGACCGTAACCGTGCGCCCGGTGCCTCCGTTACAGACGGCGCCCACGGGGCGCCCTATGTACGACCGGGAGCGACGCCCGAGACCGTGCGTCCGCTGCCTCCGTTGCACACGGCGCCCACGGGGCGCCCTATGCGACGCCTTCGAAATCGGGCGGCTCCTCGCCGCGCTGCCGCCGCCGGCCGTTCCACCACCAATGGGAGACGTGCACCGCGTCGATCTCCTCGTGCCGGGTGAGCTGGGCGATCGCCAGCCCCGGCACCTCGGCGTAGCAGCCCCACTCGCGTTCGCTGGTCATCACCACGTCCATGTCGAACTGCGCCAACAGCCCCAGGCACTTGGCCCGCGAATCGTCGTCGACCCCGGCGAAGGCCTCGTCGAGCAGCACCAGCCTGGGGGCGTGGGCCCCGGCGCTGGTGTAGTGGCTGGAGGCGGCGGCGAACAGCGGGATGGTCACCACCAGCGCCCGCTCGCCGCCGGAGGCGGGTCCGTAGGCGGGGCGCCACTGGCCGTCCTGCCAGCGCTCCACCTCGAAGCGGTGCCAGTGGCGGTAGTCCAGGGCGCGGGCCAGCACCTCCTGCAGCGTGCCCCCCTCGTCGGCGGCGCGGGCATCATCGATGCGGGTCTTGAGGAAGGCCCCCACCGCCGCGCGCTCCTCCTCCGACCACATCCCCGCCTCCTGGCGCAGCAGCCGCCGGCGCGCCTCGGCCAGCCCGGTCGGCGCGGTGCGGTTCTCCCACTCCTCGCCGTCCTTCAGCGCCCGCCACTTCAGCCGCAGCTTCATCCCGGTGCTGGTCGGGCGACTCTCCAGCTCGCCGTTCATCCGCGCCACCAGCCCGTCGGCCTCGAGGATCATCCCCTGCAGGTGGCCGGCGACGTCGTCGATCAGGTGGTGCTCCAGCAGCTTGCGTTCCCGTTCGTCGAGCAGCGCACAGCGGTCGGCGATCTCCCCGCGCAGCAGCCCGATCAGCTCCTCCACGTCGCACGGCCGGGCATGGAACACCACCCGCACCACCAGCAGCTCGTCGACCGGCTCGGTGGTCGCCTCGTGGCCGTAGCGGGAGAGGGTCGACTGCAACTCGGTGACCTGCTCCTGCAGCCGCTTCTGCAGCTCGTTCCAGTTCTCGTCGCCATGCTTCACCCCGCGCAGTTGCCGCTCCAGCCCGCGGGCCAGGCTCACCCCGTCGCTCACCGACCACTTCTCCGGCCGGGCGAGGCGCGCCATCTCGGGGAAGGCGGCGTAGATCAGGCCGAGGGTGGCCAGTTGGCGCAGGCCGTCCACCGCCGTCACCCGCTCCCGCTCCAGGCCGGCCCGTTGCGTCTCCAGCCCGGCCACCCGCGAGCGCGCCTCGGCCGCCGCCTCGCGCTGTTCGACATATTCTTTGTCCAACGCCTCCTGGCGCCGCTCCAGCCGCCGCAGCGAGGCCTGCGCCTCGGCCAGCCGCCGCTCCACCTCCGCCGCCCCCGCGCCGACGGTGGCGCGCAGGGTGGCCGCCTCGGCCTGCGCCTCGCGGGCGTCGCGGGCGGCCCGCTCCGCCTCCGCGGCGCGCCGCTCGCGGCGGGCGGTGATCTCGTCGAGTTCCCGGTGCAGGCCGCGGTCGCGCTCCAGCCCCTCCCAGTGGTTGCGCAGCTCGGGCCAGAAGGCCGCGGCGGCGGTAGCGTAATCTCCCAACCGGCGGCGCGCCGCGGCCAGCGCCGCCGGCTCGCCCGGCAGGCTCAGCTCCTCGGCGGCGATCAGCGCCTCCTCGCGCCGCCCCTCCAGCCGCTGGCGCGCCTCGTCCAACACCGCCAAACGACGCGCCACCTCCTCCCGCTGTAGCGCCTGCCGGCGCGCCGCCTCTGCCGCCCGGCGGTGGACCTCGCGCAAGGGCTCCTCGTCGGGGGCGCGCCGCCGCTCGGCCTCCAGGGCGTCGCGACGCGCGGCGAGCCGCTCCAACTCCGCCTGCTGTTCACCCAATCGTGCCTGCGCGGCAGCGATCGCCTCGGCCAACTCGCGCAGCCGCCGACGACGCGCCGCCTCGCGAGCCCCCCGGCCGAGATACTCCGCCCGCGGCTTGCCCCAGGCGCCGTGGAGCGGCCCCAAACGCCAGCGCCCGTCCCCGTCGATCCAGGCCGCTCCCGCCCCCTCACCCCAACCGATGGCCGCGAGCAGCCGCGCCACCGTCCCGTCGCTCACCCCCGCCGCCGCGGCATCCTCGCGATCCACCGACGGCACCAACACCGTCGAGAGATTCGCCGCCACCTCGCCCACGGGCAGCGCGATCCGCTCCCAGCGCCCCGGCGCCAGCAGGGCACCGTCGGGCTCCACCCAGGCATCGAGCAGCCCGGCATCCTCCAGCGCCGCCTCGACGGCCGCGCGGGTCGCCGCCGCCACCCCCTCGCGGAAGTCGACCAGCCGCCACAGCGGCGCCCCGGCCCGCCCCTCGCGCACACCCTCGCCGCGGGTGTAGGGCACCGGCGGCGCCCCCTCCTCCCCCGCCTCCAGCCGCTCGCGCTCCCCGTCGAGCGCCCGCAGCGCCTCGCCGGTCTCGCGCAGGGCCTGCTCGGCACACACCCGCGCCTCGGCCAGCGTCTCCGCCGCCCGGCCGTGGGCGTGGTGCAGGGCGCGCCGCGCCGGGCTCTCCCCCTCCAGGCTCTCCGCCCACTCCTCCAGCTCGCCGGCCAGCGCCTCGGGATCGGCGATCGCCATCTCCTCCAGCCCGTCGCACCAGGTGGTGAAGGCCCCCACCAGCGCCTCGCCCGCCGCGGCCACCGCCGCGTCGGCCTCGAGCCGCTCCTCGGCCAGCGCCGCAGCGCGGGTCTCCGCCTCCTGCCACGCCCGGTGATCCGCCTCGTGCCGGCGCTCGGCCTCCTCCACCGCCCGCGTCAGCCGTTCGAGATAGTCGATCTGCTCGTTGCGGCGCTCGATCAGCCCCTGCTGACGGCGCCGGGCTGCGGCGATCGCGGCCTCGCCGTGACCCTCACCATCAGGCAGCGCCAGCGGCTCCAGCAGGGCGCGGTGCTCGGCCTCGATGGCCAGCTGGACGGCGGCCTCGGCCATCCCGGCAATGCCGTTGCGCACCACCACCCGACCGCCCTCCAGCCGCCGCCCCAACACCGCCCGCTCGCGACCGCGCCGCTCCGCCTCGACCGCCACCCGCGCCAGCTCCTCCTCCTCCCGGCGGGCCACCGCGGCGCGCTCCCCGGCCCGCTGCTCGACGTCGCGCAGCCGGCGCGCATCGCGCATCTCGGGGCTGTCGCGCAGCGTCTGCTCCTCGACCCGCGCCCGCTCCTGATCGTGACGCACCGCCTCCCGCTCGCCCGCCGCCCGCGCCGCCCCCGCCTCGGCCGCCGCCAACGCCTCGCGCGCCCCGCCCAGCGCGGTCTCGCTCGCTTCGACCTCGCGCTGCACCTCGCGCACCCGCCCCGCCCGCCGCCGACAGGCGCTGCGCGCGTAACCGCGGTGGTGACCGCGGAACCCCTCCACCGCCTCGCGGGCCGCCTCCAGCCCCTCCAGGGCGGCCCGCTCCTCCTCCAGGTTGCGAAAGGCGGCGGCGACATCGCCGAGCATGGCGCCGCTCAACGGCGGCAGCGCCTCGGTCAGCGCCCGGGAGAGCGCCCGCTCGTCGGGCTTCTTCGAGAGCTGCGGCTGGCGCAGCTGGATCAGCAGATCGATCAGCGCCTTGTAGCGCTCCTCGCCGAGGCGGAAGATCCGCTCGTCGACCGCCTGGCGATAGCGCTTCGCCTCGCGATAGAGCGCCCCCTCGGCGCCGAGCCGCTCCTTCAGCCGGTCGCGGGAGAGCGCGCGGCGGTTCTCCAGCAGGCTCAGCCGCCCCTCCTCCCCGGCACCGACGCGCTGCGGGGTGACGAAGAACCAGCTCTCCACCGGCTTGCCCTTCACCGCCTTGAGGCCGCAACCGACGGTACAGAACTCCGCCTCGCCCGCCTCGTCGAGGCGACCGAACTCGAGCCAGCTGTAGCCCACCCGCTCGTTGTAGCGCCCGGCCATCAGCAGGTTCCACTCCATCCGCTTCTTGGCATCGCCATCGGGCTCGACGCGGGCGGCGGTGATATTGGCGTCGAGCAGGAAGGGCAGGGTCAGCGCCAGCACCTTCGACTTGCCGGTGCCGTTGTTGCCGCGCAGCAGCAGCCGGCCGTCGCGGAAGTGGAACTCCTGGTAGTCGTAGTGGAAGAGATCCACCAGGCCGCAGCGCAGGGGCTGCCAGCGGGCTTTTTCGGGGTGCGGGAGGGACATCGGGGGTTGGCGTTCTAAATTCGGTCGTCGTTTTTACCATGAAGGAGATCGGACCCGACAGGAACGTAGGGTGGATAAGCGCAGCGCATCCACCAATTCGGAGCCAATACGGCATCCCGATCTCCACCGGTTACCGAATGGACCTCCGATCAACCGTTTCGGTGGATGCGCTGCGCTTATCCACCCTACGAATATCCTGCGCTCCCCCATAGGGCGCCCCGCGGGCGCCGTGCCGAACGGCGGCACCCGGCAGAGGTCGGCGCCACCCCGCAACAAACGCGGATCCTTTCAACGCGGCACGCCCTATGCCCCCAACCAGGCAACGGTACACGGTAAGGATCCCACCCCCATTGCTCGCTGAACACCCCCGACGCACGATGAGCGAACCTCCTCAAAAACCCCGGAGACCCGAGATGCACTTGGTCGTCGATTATCCCGACTCCCTACCGGATGTCATGCGGATGTCCCGCCCCCAGTTCGAACGGGAAGCAAAGCTCGCGATGGCCGCCAAACTCTACGAAATGGGCCGGCTCTCCTCCGGCCACGCCGCCCAACTGGCCGGAGTGGGGCGCGTCGATTTCATCCTCGCCCTGCAGCGCTACGGCGTCCCCTACATCGACTATCCGCCCGAAGAGCTGGAACAGGACTTGGCCAATGCCCTCGGCGAACCCGCTGATCATTAATACCGGTCCGTTGCTCGCCCTGTTGGCGGCATGCGGCAGTCTGGATCCGCTGCGGCTATCTGACTCCTTGCTAAAGCGCGTGATTGAAATGGCGGGGGAATAACCAAACGGCACCACCCCGAAGCGAACGCGGTTCCTTTCAACATGGCGCGCACGGCACGCCCTATCCCAACCGGTGACGTGCGATGGCCGGAAGCGGGATCACCCGCTCCCCCTCCAGCCGCACCAGCTTCAACGCACGCAGCCGCTCCACCGCCTGTGCGGTCAGCGCCACCTCCGCCCCCTCGGCCTGCGCGCCCTTGTTCCAATGGGTGCGGTGGAGATCGATCCAGTCGCGCATCTCGGCGTGCAGGCTCGCCAGGGTCCGCGGTTCGCCGCCAGCGGCGAGACGATCGGCCAGCAGCAGGGTGGCGTGGCCCTCGGTCCCTTCATAGGGAAAAGGCAGATCGCTCAGTTCACCACTACGGTCGACCAGCGCGACCCCCTCGCGGCGCACCTCCGCCACCAGACCGGTGAATTCGGCAATCCGCCGGGTGATGTGGGGGCGCTGGCTGGTGAGGTAGGCGCGCGCCTCCTCGTCCAATTCGTCCCAATAGAGCACCGGGTCGTCGAGCAGACGGGCGGTGAGGCGGCGGCGCAGGGCGCTGTTGCGCGCCTCGCGGGTATCGGCGACGAACCCCTCGCTGATCGCCGCGAGGCGTGCTTCGAGATCCATTGCGGCCCCTTCACCGTCGACCAGCGAGGGGCCGCGGCGGGTCACCAGCAGGGTGGCGAGCAGGTGGCGGTTGACGTCGTAGAGCACGTCGCGCTCGCGGGCGTCGATGAACGACTCCTCGTCGCCGGCCACCCGCACCAGCACCCCCAGCTCGATCAGCAGCCGCGCCACCGCCACCAGGTCACGCCGCTCGTCGCGGTTCTCCAGGGCAAAGACCAACCCCCGCGCGGCGAGCAGCGGATCGGCGGCGGCCCGGGTCAGCCCCTCGCCGAGGCGGCCGAGGGTGATCTGGATCTCGCCCCGCTCCAGGTCGGCCAGCGCGAGACAGAACAGCGCGTAGCGGCGGCGCGAGAAGGGCGGCGCGTTGTCCGGACGACTGGGGCGGGCCGGGCGGCTGTCGTCGGCGAGATCGGCGGGCCGCTTGTAGAGCCGGGCGAACTCCTGGCCCACCTCCAGCTTCCAGCCGGTCTCGCGGCCGAACCACTCGCGCAGGGTGTCGGCGTGGCGGCGCACCAGGGCGAAGGCGGGGTGGCTGCGCGGCAGCAGCGGGTGGCGCAGCAGGGCGCCGGCGGCACGCCGCTCCTCGTCGCGGCGGTTGCGCTCGACCACGTCGGTGAGCGGCAGGCCGACGGCGTCGTTCACCCCGCCTCCCGATCGACGAAACGCACCCGGTAGTCGCGCCCGGCGAAGACCCCGCCGGGGGTGACGATCTCGGCGAAGCTCCCCTCCGCCAGCGCCTCCATCTCGATCTCCACCGCGCCGTCGCCGGTCACCGTGCGGATCGGCGGCGGCGTCTCGCCGGGCGCGCGCGGCGGGCGGGCGGCGGAGAGCGCCTCGCCGAGCAGTTGCAGCAACAGGCGGAAGGCCCCCTGATCCAGCTCACCGATGGCCGACAGGGTGGTGCTCTCGCCGGTGGCCAGCCGGCGGCGCGCCTCGCGGGCCTGCTCGCTCTCGCGGGCGAGCCGTTCGGCAAGCTTCGCCCGCCCGTCGCCGCGGCTGCGCACCTGGTTGGAGGCGCCGCGGCGGGTATAGCGGCCGGTGGTGCGCAGGCGGGGGTGGACCTCCAGCGGCGGCGCCTGCCACCACGAGGTGGCCGGCGGCACCGGGTCGCGCTCGCGGCGGCCCACCTCGTCGTCGTCGACCCGCAGGTGGCGGCAGGAGCTGAGGCCGAAGGCGGCGCGCCACAAGCGGTGGGCGTCGCCCTCCTCCTCGCACTCCAGGAACCAGCGGGCCAGGGTGCGAAAGTCGGCGGAGCGGTCGCCGCGACCGAGGCGCCGCTCGTTGAGCCGCACCACCGCATCCAGCAGTTGGTTGATCGCGGCGCGGGCGCGGGTGCGCAGCACCGAGGCCTGCGAGGGGTGATCGGGGGTACCGAGGAACCAGGCGGCGAGCCCCGCCCAATGGGCGCGCCACTCCGCCAGCAACTGCTCGCGCCGCTCGCCGCGCAACGCGTCGAGGGTGCGCCCGGCCATCTCGGCGGGATCGGGGGCGAAGTCCTCCGCCTCCCCCGCGGCGACCACCGCCAGCAGCCGCTCGACGCCGGCCGCCTCCAGCGCGGTGAGCCGCTGGGCGATGTCCGCCGAGAGCACCACCAGGTCGCGGATGAAGCGGTCGATGTACTCCTTCACCTGCTCCTTGTAGGCGATGAAGGCGTCGCGATCGATGGTGCGCAGATCGAGGGTGCGGCCCATCTCCGCCATGAAGCGCTGGGCGTTCTCGGCCAGGTCGGAGAAACGCCGCTGCAGATTGAGCAGCGCCGCGCGCACCCGTCCCTCGTCGGGACTCTCCTCCCCGGCCAGTTGCAGCAGCGCCTCCAGCGAGTCGCGCACGTCGCGCAGCGCCACCGCCTGGAGCGCGCCGCGCCGGCCGAGCAGCTCATCGAAACGGACCAGCGCCGCCTCCGCCGCCTCCCCCTCCGGGGTGAGGTGGTAGAGGAAGCGCGCGCGGTAGAACTCCTCGACGCTGGCCACCCGTCCGGTATCCGGCTGGGCGAACAGGTTGCCCCACTGCACCAGACTCTCCAGCGCGGCGCGCACCTCCTCCAGCAACCACTGCTCACCAATCCGCTCCACCACCTCCTCCGGCCGCAGATGGATGACGAAGTGCGCCTTGGCCGCGGCGAAGGCGCCCATCACCGCGCGGTAGAGGGGGGCCTTCTCGGCGGTGACGTAGTTGAAGGCGGTGGTGGACATCCGGATCGACACGGGTTGCGGCGAGCGAGGAAACATAGCAACGGCGGACCGGCAACACCAGCGGCTGTGGCAGCGGGCCCCGCAGCGCGCCCCATCTTCGTTGCAAGGGCCACCGACCCGCCCCGGTGGAGTACACTGCCCGCTACCAACGGCGATCACGGACGCCGACACGACAACAGAACAACGACGAGCCCAGGCGTGCCCCGGAACCCGCACCCCACCCATCCTCTCCCCATCCTCGCCGCGCTGCTGCTCTCCGCGCTGCCGGCGACGCTCTGCGCCGCCTCCCTGCGCGAAGCGGTGCATCAGGCGCTCGCCCTCCACCCGGAGGTGGCCGCCGCCGAGCACGAGCGAACCGCCACCGCCGAGGAGCTGGCCCGCGCGCGCAGCGCCTACCGCCCGCAGCTCGACGCCAGCGCCGAATACGGCCGCGAGCGCGGCGACTCCGACGCCGGCGGGCGGCGCGACGCCTCTCCCTCCCGGCGCCTCGCCCTCACCCTCAACCAAGCCCTCTACGACCCCGCCAAGCGGCGCGAGATCGAGCGCCAGCGGGCGCGCCTGGACGCCGCCGGCGAGGCGCTGCGCAGCCGCCGCGAGGCGGTGACGCTGGCCGCGGTGGAGCGCTACCTGGAGGTGTGGCGGGCGGAGCGGGTGGTACGCCTTTCGGCGGAGCAGATCGAACGCCACCGCGCGACCCTCGCCAAGGTGGAGGGACGGCTGGCCGCCGGCGAGGGCGGGCTCGGCGACGTCAAGCAGGCCGAATCACGGCTCACCGAGGCCCGCGCCACCGCCGTCGACAACCTGCGCACCCTGGAGCAGGAGCGGGCCGGCTACCGCCGCGTGGTGGGCGAGGCGCCCGGCGAGCTCTCCCGCCCCCGCCTCCCCGCCGAGGCGCTGCCGACGACGCTGGAGGATGCGCTAAGCCGGAGCCTCGACAACAGCCCCGAAATGGCCCGCGCCAACGCCGAAATAAGCGCCGCCGAGGCCGCCCTGGGGGTCGCCGAGGCGGGCTTCCTGCCCACCCTCGGCGCCGAACTGAGCGCCGACGAAAGCGACAACGCCGGCGGCGTCAGCGGCAACGACGAGGAGCTGCGGGCGATGGTGGTGCTGCGCTACAACCTCTACGCCGGCGGCGCCGACCGCGCGCGCAAGGGCGAGGCGGCGGCGCGCCGGCTGGTCGCCATCGACCAGCGCGACGCCCTGCGCCGCCAACTGGAGGAGCAGACCCGGCGGGCGTGGATCGCCATCGGCCGCAGCGACGAGAAGCTCGCCCTGCTGGAGCACCAGCAGGCCACCGCCGAGGAGGTGGTGGAGATCTACCGCAAGGAGTTCGAGATCGGCCAGCACTCGCTGCTCGACCTGCTCGACTCGGAGAGCGAGCGCTTCACCGCGCGGGTGCGCCGCATCGCCGCCGGCAAGGAGGCGCTGCTCGCCCGCTACCAGCTGCTCGCCGCCATGGGCGAGCTCACCGAGAGCGTGGAGCGCATCCCCGACACCCCGGCCCAACCGCCGACCCCACCCGCGCAGCCCGCGACCGAAGCCCCGCCACAGGCGGTGCCAACACCGCCCCCCGGCGAGGCCGCGTGGGTGGTTCTGCCCGCCGCCGACCGCGCCGCCGCCGAGGCCCTCGGCACCGAACTGGGCGCCCGGGGCTACGGCCACTTCATCGCCCGACTGGACGACGGCCGCCCCGCGGTCTCCCTAGGCGTCTTCCGCGACCCGGCCAACGCCGAACAGCTGCGCGACGAACTGCGCCGCCTCGGCTACCGACCCGAGCTGCACACCCGCCGGCTGCCCTGAACCATGGAACGGCCCACCCACGTCACCCTCATCGACCGCCACGGCGAAGACGCCCGCCAGATCGCCTGGATGCTCGGCGGCGACGCCGACACCCCCTTCAACGTCACCGTCGGCGAGGCCCTGCCCGACGATCTCGACGCCCTCGCCGCCGACGGCACCGAACTGCTGCTGCTCGCCCTCGACGACGACGATCTCGCCCCGCTGCAACGCCTGCGCGAGGCGCTCCCCCAGCTGCCGGTAATCCTCCTCGACCGCGACGCCGACGACGAGCGCGGCCGCCGCGCGATCCGCCTCGGCGCCCAGGACCACCTGGTGAAGAGCCGGCTGGAGCCCACCGCCCTGCGCCGCGCCGCCCTCCACGCGGTGGAGCGCGCCCGCGCCGCGCCGCCACCGGCCAGCGCCGGGGTCGGCGCGATCCTCGACCGGCTGCCCCACGGCGTGCTGCTGCTCGACCCCGAACTGCGGGTGCTGCTCGCCAACCGCGCCGCCCGCGCCCTGCTCGACGAGCACGCCCCGCTGCGCATCGGCCGCGACCGCCGCCTGCGGGTGATGGAGGCCGCCCAGGGCCGCCTGCTCGGCGCCTTGATCGGCGCCGTCCGCCGCGGCGAGCTGGACGACCAGGGCAGCGCGCTGCTGCTCGGCGGCGGCGAACGCCACCCGCTGGCGGTACTGGTCAGCGACCTCGGCCACGGCGGCGGCACCGCGCTCTTCCTCAGCGACCCCCACGCCCCACCGCCGGTCGCCGCCGAGACCCTCACCGCCCTCTACGGCCTCACCCCCGCCGAGGCGCGGCTGGTCGCCCTGCTCGCCCGCGGCCTGACCCTCGACGCCGTCGCCGAACGGACCCATCTCAGTCCGCACACCCTGCGCACCCAACTGAAGCAGGTGTTTCGCAAGACCGGTACCAACCGGCAGCCGGAGTTGATCAAGCTGATCCTGACCGGGCCGGCGGCGATTCAGCGACAACCGCCAAAGTAACCATTTAGCTTCCGGGGCCCATTGGGAACCTGACCAACGCTCTGCTTCAGGGGCGCCGTGACCGCGCGTTCGCGCGGTTATGGTGTCCCCTGGAAGCAGTTGTTACGCACGCCGTTTACTTTGCATTTTGCATTGTTCATTTCTTCGACTCGCTTTGAATTAGCTTCTTTCGATACTTCACCATCTTTACTATTAACTTCATTGGAATTGACTGATCCAAAGGAAACTGAATTGATCCTTTACCTTGATTGAACTCGGAAAGTTCCTTTTCAAACTCAACAATAGTCGTTGGATGAGGATAAATTCCAACATGATTTTTGAATGCGCCAATCATGATTTGCTGATCACGTTTCCCATTTTGTACAAAACTGAAAGCTGGTACGCCATAGTTGAAGGTTTCTATCGCATCTGGCACAGCCTTTAATATTGCATTTCGTAACTCTTGCAACCGTTCTGCTTGCGGTTGTGATTGCGCGTCAATGTATTCATCGATTGTGTTGTACTTTGGCACCGTGTTCACTCCATCGTTTGTCATGCGCGTAACGTTTAAGCTGTGGGGCGGCGCAGCGTAGCAAGCCGTCCCACACGAGCGAATTGTTAGAGCATTTTATGGTTCCGGATCGCCAAGACAATACCACGACTTAACTCCCTCTGCTTTTGCGGCTTTTGCCAGATATTCATCAGCCGTTACTAAGACAGTTTGTGAATCATCAATAAGATGTGAGAAATATCCGTCTTTAACGCTAATGATTTGAAATGCATCAGATATATCAAGAGAATATTGCCCTGCAATTTCGCGAACTTTAGAAAATACTATTGGGTTTTCTAGGTCAATATCTTTAGCATATCGCGTACTTGACCCATACCAAGCAGTTAGCCTAAATACTGCTTCAGTATATTCATCTTTTGTCATTTCTTTTCGATATAACCATTTTACTTTAAGAACACTAAGTGACTCGTAAAAACAAAAAGGAGTCGCATATTTAGTTGGAGATCGGTTATAAAAAAAGTCTCGGACAATATCGCTACCAGACTCAGTTGCAAACACCTTTATTAGTGCTGAAGCATCAAAACAGTTTGCTCTTGGTGGTGGTCTATCCATGTTTTATAGCTCTAACGCCATGATCACCGGACTTGGGAGGAGCGAAGCGACGAGTAAGTTCCGGTGTGTCAATTTGTTAACACTTTTTCATTTTTGAGATTTTGTAATAAACGAATTAATCAATAAGGGTATTGAAAGTCCAAGAATAATAACTGAAATTATTGAAAAAAGGTTCTTCCACTTATTTAAAGATTCATCCTCAATCAAAATTTCAAGTAATGGGCTATTTCTATTGATATCAAACCAATAAACAGACTGATTCAGAATGGGTTTTCTTGTGAGAATTCTTGATTCTACTGGAATGACATTATACGAATTATCCAATGGCATTGAAACTTTGATGGACTTAACACTATTCTTCAAAGTTTCTTGCTGCTCTTTTGCACTAAAAAACTGAAAATAAAGCTCATACTCAGACATAGATTTTTTATTTAAATTTTGAACCAAAGTAAATATGTTTCCTGTAAAATTTTGAAAATCTTTTAAATCAATTTCGACACTTCTATAACCAAGAGGAGATAAACTGGTAATATTTGTTGGCAATTGAACATAACCTCCTTGGTTATTCGAGTCATTTTTATAAAACAAAACATCGGGGGTGTTTCCAGGAAGAATGAATTTGAAGTGAGTACATTTTGTCTTTATTTTATTAAAATCAACAATTCCAATAAGAATCGAAGATGCTTTGTTTTCAAATAAAGGATGAATCATTGCTACAGCTTCTATGTCTAAACCACAATCGTTTAGTACATCTATTCCGCTAGATGCGTATTGTTTATTTGTCGAATAATCAGAAAAATAGAATATCCCAACAATTGCGAAAATAGAAACAACAATACCCAACGCCAGTTTTTTATAGCTGACTTTAAAGATGAATTTTTTCATGTGTATTTTGACTGTTAACTTGTTATTCGGCGGACCAACGGCGTCTTAACCGCCAAGCCCTCACCGCAACAATCCCGATATTACTGTTAATTTCCATCGACATACAGAACATCCCTCAGTCCGCTACGAGGAGAGTTAGGCCGCTGGATGGCCGCATATCCCTGCATTAAAGTGAATTTGAGCAGCATAACACTTCGCGGCGAATATCCACCCATCATTAAAAAATTCTGTGCTTTCCGTAGGTTACGGGAAAATCGTTGACATATCCCGATTTGGCACTTGCCGATTCGACAAATGCTGTATTTAATTACAGCACACAAAGGCCATCCACCCGTTCGGGAGAAATCGCCATGGATACACATCCGCCCTCCCCCCGCCCTCCGCGGCTGCTACAGCAGGTGCGTGAACGGATCAAGACGCTCCACTACAGCTACCGTACCGAGCAGTCCTACGCTTATTGGATTCGCTTCTTCATCCGCTTTTCGGGTCTGCGTCATCCGAAAGAGATGGGGAAGGAGGAGGTGGTACGATTCCTCACCTTTCTCGCTACCGAGAGAAAGGTCTCGGCTTCCACCCAAAACCAAGCCCTCTGCGCCCTGCTCTTCCTCTACAAGCAGGTACTCAACGTCGATATCGGTTGGATCGACGGGGTGGTGCGTGCCAAGCGTTCGCGCCATGTCCCGGTGGTGCTCACCCGAGACGAGGTGGCACGGTGTTCGACCGGCTGTCGGGGCGCTACTGGTTGATGGCCAGTCTGATGTACGGCGCGGGCTTGCGGGTCACCGAAATGCTGCGGCTGCGGGTTCAGGATATCGATTTCGGCTACCGGCAAATCACCGTCCGTAGCGGGAAAGGGGGTAAGGACCGCTTCGTTCCCCTGCCGGAATCGCTTCTGGCTCCAGTGCGCAACCAAATCGAGGAAGCGTTGCGGGTACGCAATGCCGACCTCCAGGAGGGTTTCGGGGAGGTATCACTGCCCTTCGCACTGGCGCGGAAATACCCTCGCGCCCCGTTCGACGAGCGCTGGTGGTACCTCTTCCCTTCCGTGAACCGGGCAATCGACCCGCACAGCGGGCGGGAGAAACGGCACCACATGGACCCCGGACCGATCCAGAAGGCCATGAAGACGGCGGTGCGCGGCGCGGGCATAGCCAAGCGGGCCACCCCGCACACGCTGAGGCACTGTTTTGCCACTCATCTCCTGGAGTCGGGATACGACATCCGTACCGTTCAAGAACTGCTGGGACATAACGACGTCAAGACGACCGAGATCTATACCCATGTATTACAACGTGGTGGTGGTGCGGTTCGAAGCCCGTTGGATGGAATGATCGGCGGACCGGGGAACCCGGCGCCGGCACTTCCGGTAAGCATTGCCGCACCGTGTTCCCCGGTGCCCAGGCATGCGCCCGGTTCTATCACGTTGGATAATTGATGTAGGAAAAGTCTTATTTTGGTATCGGCTCACCTCGCCATGAGGCTCAACCGCAGATTTGGCCGAAAACTTATCTGCGAAGATCTGCGGTTCAATCGGAGGGGCAAGTAGTAGTCACCTTCACGGGCGAAAAGGTGGATTTATAGGAAATTTCTTACTGATTATCAGACGGAAGAGGAAAATGATCCCCCTTCCTTGAAAGGCCTCGTCGGCTCCCCGATACTGTGGAAAACAACATAGCCACATCGTCAGCACCCCACGCCATGACCACCCTCCCTACCGACTCCGCCAACAGCGCTCCCCGCTGCCTCACCAATACCCTCGACCACCTGCCCGAGCCCAAGCGGCTTCAGCTCCAGGCGATCACCGAGCGGCTCTGCGCGGCGGTGGCCCTCGACTGGGTGGTGCTGTTCGGCAGCTATGCCCGCGGCGATTGGGTCGAGGACCCGCTCCACGGCTACTTCTCCGACTACGACCTGTTGGTGGTGGTCTCCGACCCGGCGCAGGTTCGTCAGTACGGCCTGTGGGAGCGGGTGGAGCAGGAACTCCAGGCCATCGCCGGGCGGGTGCCGGTCACCT
>NZ_BAAHXB010000060.1:0-34930 GCF_054657215.1 Endothiovibrio diazotrophicus | reverse complement strand
CCCGCAAGACAACTGGTCGCTGCTCGACAAGAGCGCCTCGATCAAACGGGCGATCGAGCGGATACGAAAGGAACCGGAACGATGACGCCCGCCACTCCATCCGACACCCGAGCGCTTGCCGAAGAGATCGAACACCATCTCGCCACCCGCGAGTTGGTGATCCTCTGCGGAGCCGGCATCTCGATCGCCGCGCCCGCGGGCCTGCCGGCCGCCTGGCCGCTGATGGAGCGGGTGCGGCGCCACTACACCGGCGCCTACGACCGCCACATCGACACCTTCGAACTGCGCCCCGAGGTGCTCTTCCAGCTCATCCTGCGCCACGACCCGGTGGGGCTCTTCCCGCTGCTCGCCCACCTCCTCGGCGGCGGCGCGCCCAACGCCGCCCATGCCCTCTGCGCCCGCGCGTTGGCCCAAGGCTGCGGTGTCATCACCACCAACTTCGATACCCTGATCGAGGAGCATGGCCTGGACGAACTCCCCTTCCGTATCGCCGCCTTCAAGGCCGCCTACATGCTCGGTCGCAGCGGCGAGGACGGTGACCGGCGCCGCCGGCAACTGCTGGAGGAGATCCTCGCACTGCCACCGCAGCAACGGCGCCCCTACCTTCCCACCGCCGTCCAGTACGCCACCGACCCCGAATCCTTCGGTGCCCTGCTCGCCGCCCTGGACCGCGCCCTCGACGACGGCGAACTCGACGCGCAGGTCGCCGAGGCGCTGGTGGAGAGCGCCTACAAGATGGCACTGCGCGGGATGCTCGATCGCGCCGAGCGCTACCTGGAACAGGTGCGGGCCTTCGCCGAACGGGAGGGCGAGCCCCTGCTCGAGGCCCGCGCACGGATCAACCTATGCGCCACCGACTACTACCGCCACCAACAGACCCCCACCGCGGAGATCCTCCAACGGGGCATCGCCCACGCCGAGCGCGCGATCTTCCTGCTCGAACGAGACATCTACCACGACGGCTACTTCCTCAGCCAAGCGCGCGCCAACCAGGCGATCCTGCTCCGCCGCCAGGGCCGCCCCGCCGACGCCCTGGCGCTCTACCGCGAGGTGCTCGTCTACTTCGAACCGCGCGAGATCAACCTCACCATCCACACCCTCTACAACATGAGCACCGCCTTGTTGGAACTGGAGGAGTACGACACCGCCCTCGCCCAGCTCGACCGCGCCCTCGACCTCAACCGGGAGCACGGCCGCCGCTACCTGCTCGGCAACCTCCACCAGCTCTATGCCGAGGTACTGGAGGCACGCGGGGAGAGCGACGGCGACAACCACCTCGCCCACCTGCGCACCGCCGCCGAAGCCTACCGCGAGGCGGGTGACGACGAGACTGCTGAAGAGATGGAGCAGCTCGCGGCACGCCACCCGGCGAACCGCAAACGCTGGAAGAAGAGCCTGCGACCATGAGCCCGGCCATATGGCTACACGACCTGGAGCGCCTGGACCCGCGGCGTGATCTCGCCTTCGCCCACCTCCCTTGGGGGTTCGAGGAGTGCGGCCTCTCCACCGACCAGTGGCGGCTGTTGTCCCAACTCAGTTGCGGGCTGCTGTTCCTCGACGCCCTGCAACAGCTGAACGACCACGG
Organism: Endothiovibrio diazotrophicus; assembly: GCF_054657215.1. Taxonomy (NCBI): domain Bacteria; kingdom Pseudomonadati; phylum Pseudomonadota; class Gammaproteobacteria; order Chromatiales; family Thioalkalispiraceae; genus Endothiovibrio; species Endothiovibrio diazotrophicus. The sequence goes on along the minus strand of NZ_BAAHXB010000060.1, from coordinate 33,345 downwards.
CTACCGACACCCGCTGCTCGCGCTCACCCTGCCCGGAAGTCCGCTGGCCGCACTGATCGCCAGCGACGAGGCGCAACGGATGGCGCTGCACCTCTCACTGCGCAGCTTCAACCGCCTGACGCTCACCAGTCGCTTGCCCGATGACGGAGGGCATCTCGCCGGTTACCGCCACCACCGGTTCACCCATACCGTCACCGCGGCGCAGGGAGAGAAACTTCTCGTCTCGCTCCAGCAGTTTCTGGACCGCTGGGGAGAGAGCCGGATATTCCTTCGCCTCTTCACCCTGCGCCATCACGCCAACCCGGCGGGTTGCGGCGACCACTGCGCCGAATACACCGCCTTCCTCCGCCACCTGTCCACCCTTTACGCCCAAGCAGCGCATCACCTCACGCCGCCCGGCGCCTGCACCCTATTGCGCTTCTGGTTGGAAAGGTGCCACCGGCTGGGATACTGGCCGGACGAACCGGCCCTGGCGTCGCTGGCGATGGCGACCGCCCGCTGCGCTGCCCGGATCGACCTGGAACACGACCGGGTACTCACCTACGCCGACTACTGTGGCAGTCCCCTCGCCGGCCAGATGATCCGCCAGTCGGCGACCGAGTTGCGCTTTCCCGTCCGGCGACTTCGCTGGGAGGGAACGGCTCACCGGGACGATCCCCTGCCCTCATCCCCGGCACCTCGATGCGCCTGTACCGGCGCGGCTGGAAACAGGGACCGGACGGGATCATCGCCGAACGGCTTCCACATCGTGGAGAGACCCTGCACCTGAAGGTGCTTGGGATCATCGAGGTCAAAGGCTATGACGCCAGCCCCTCGGCGCTGGCCCGGCAGATCGAACGTCATCGCGACCGGCTGACGAGCGCCCGCTGCCACGTCACCCTCAACGACGAAGGTTGGCTGCCCTGGTCCGCCGCCGACGGAGATGAACAACGCACGATCCAGGCCGTATTTCATCTGGAGGGAACGATCGAGCGGATCGTGGTCGTCCCAGGGGGGTTGAATCGCCGTCAGGACGATTTCACCGTCATTCCCCTCCCCTGGAACAGTCGCGGCCTCCGTGCCATGGCAACCCGCTTCAGCCTGTGGCTGATCGAAAACCTCGGTCGAATCGCCGATCCGGACGACTACGATCGGGGGAGAGATGCCTGGGAGCGGCTGTTGATGAGATTCCTCGAACACGGGACCGGCACGGCACGGGATCGGGCGATGGCGGAGAGACTGCTCTGCGCCTTGCGCGACGGTGGTGAAGATCCCGATCGCTTCTGGACAGCATGGGAATCCCTCACCGAACGACCGGTCCACTCCCCGTCACCGATCCACCACACCGCGTCGTGAAGGGCAGCACGATACCATCCACCCCACCGCCCATGACGCGGTAGTGCTCCATCGCACGCGCCGACAGCCTCGCCGCTGCATCGCACTCCCCCACCAACGCCGCGCGATAGGCCATCGCAGCCAGTGACGGCGGCGTATCTTCGTCGTCACTCAACACCTTCACCACCGCCGGATGGGTGACGAACAGGTCATAAGCCACCCGCAACGCCGCGTAGGGGCGGATGCCCTGGGCGATCGCCACCCGAATCTCGCTGCCCTGATCACCAACCGTCTCGGGCAGTCCCATCCGCTCCCGCAACCGTTCGCGGGCCTCCTCCGGCAACGCATCGATCAGATCGTCGATATCGATCACCTCCGGCTGGGCAAAGGGAGGGGGCGTCTCGTCCCGTGGGACGTCGACCCGCTCCCGCGCGCCCTGCGGCATCTCGACTCCCGCCTCGGCCAACAGCGCTTCCAACTTGCGCTGGGTCTCGGCGAGAATTGCATCTCGCGACGGTTTCAGTGTCTCGTTCCACTCCGTGCGGGCCTCCTCCTCCAACGCCGTCAGTTGCCCGGGGATGGCGTGCAGAGGATCAGCATCGGGCAGCCCTTCGAGCCGCCGTCGCAACAGTGAGGCGATCTCACCGAACCTCACCGGACCGCCCCCCTCACTCCAACGCCGCTGTTGAAAATCGGCGTTCCACACCATTTCATCGAACCCCGTATCGGGAACTCCCGAATTCACGACTATCCGGGGGCTCGACGTTGGCAGCCGCAATTCCACCAAGTAGTACGCATTGAGGTGACGAATCAGATTCCATCGCTCGTGCTCGTCCATCGCTCGGGAGTTCTCATCCCAATCGGCGGCGGACTCGTCCCGCTCCCCGGCGAGCAGTGCGAGGGCGTGTTGGATGTTGCACAGATCAAAGGTGGAGAGATTGTCCGACACCGCGTGGAACAGCCCGTCCTCCGCGGCCCGCGCCATGGCGCGAAGCGAACCCGCGCGATCACCGGCCAGCTCCCGGGAGATCGCCTCATAGAGTCCCGCGTAGCGCCCGAGAAGGCGGGGCGGCGCCTGCTCCATGCGCTGATAGGAGGCCGGAAGCGGAATCGGCGGCGACGCCAAAAAACGGAACAGCTTGGCCGGAAACTGGAGATCATCGAGCAGCAGCGTGGAGAAGGCGGAGAGCTCGAACTGACCCACGGTGAACTTGGCCCGGCGCTGGAACAGCGACTTGAGCAGATACCTGGGGTCCTCGTAGAACGGATAGACCACCGGCATCGGCTTCAGCGCGTAGCCCTTCAGCGCGACGTATTTGGCCAACAGCTCGTTTGCCTTGCGGGCCCTCGCCACGTCCCGCTGATCAACGATGTCGATCAACTTGCCGCTCGCCCTGGCCCACTTGTCGTAATCATCGTTGATCGCCAGAAAATACTGGGTATAGATCACCGAGGTCTCGAAGATCGCCTGCTCCAGCTCTCGGGTGGTTTGCACCTGCCGCCACAGCAGCCCCGCCAGGGTCGCGGCGAGCACCAGACCGACCACCGCACCGGAGGCCAGCAACCGCACGAAACGCACTTGATCGCGGCGCAGCAGATCGTCGTAGACACACCCGAGAATCGGAGCAAGAAGCCGCAGCCGCGCATCGCGCAGCCGACGCCGGCGGGAGCGCCGCTCCCCCCGCTCACGGAGGTCCGCCGCCAACGGTTCACGTCCTCGCGCCAACGCCTCCGGCAAGGCCTCCCCCGGCTCCCCCTCGATGAGCACCGGCAGCACCCGATCGCCCCGGCCGATCGACTGGAAGTAGCGCACCTCCTCATTGATCCATCGCGACCGGGCCGCCCGTGGCGAACAGACGACGATCAGGAATTGGGAGGCATCGAGCGCGGCACGGATCTCGGCCCCGAGATCCGCGGCGGCCGCCAGTTCAGCAGAGTCCAGAAACACCTTCCCGAGGCGGCGCGGAACACCGCTCCGAACCAGACCGCGTGGCGTCCGGTACCCCTCCAGCATCCGATGGAGCCCACGCGCCCACTCGCGGTCGGGTGAGCACTGGCGATAGCTGATGAAGGCGCGGTAGGTGTAGGCCCCATTTTCCATAGCGCGAGACCCCGTTTGGACCGGTTCGTCGTCATCGTGGACTTCACACTCGGATTCCGTCGCGCGTACGGAGCGGTTGGTGGCGGTCATCAGAACGATCCGAAAACGTGAAAACGATCCAACTTATCGAGCCCTTTTCCTGACCATGGTGTTGCCGCAACGCGGGCAGATATAGATCGGCACGGCCTCGTGTATACCGAGCACGGGATTCGGGCCGACCATCTTGACGACCGGTTTACCGCGAAACTTGCAGAGTTGCCCCATGCACAGCCACTCGCCCGAGTCATCGGCCTCCCTCGCCAACTTCATCTCTTCAAAGGGTCTAATCACTTCGTCGCGGAAAAAGGTCTCTATCTCATCGACAACACGATCCACGTCATCCACCTCGATGGCTTTCTCCCCAGGTTCAAAGGAACCTTCGAAGAGACACCCACGACTGAACAGGGAGAACAGGTAATACCGCGCATTGGACGGATACCCCAAATGGATCCTTACCACCCGTTTGGTAAACAATTCGATGAACTCCACGAACTTGAACGACTCCCGAAGCTCCCGCAGATAGCCGTAGTTCACGAATCCCCGATAGTTCCTCGACAAGGAGGAGATGAATCTCGATATCCGCTCGGCTCCCCACCCGAGATCGACGGGAAAGACGTGGGTCCTCAGCCAGTCGAATTCGTGGTCGTCATATTGCGAAGAAACCGCACTTCTCGATCGAAAGGTGCTCTCCATCAGGGCGGCCGGATCGTCCACCAACGGCAATATCGGATAGAAGTACTCAGTGGACCTGTGGTGGACCGCCTCCCTGGCGATATCGAACATCTCCCTGATCGTCCCCGCCCCACGCAGATAGCTGGAGGAGAGATAGGGGGAGAAGTAGTGGCTGTGGAACAGCGCCTCTCTGAACCGGACGCTCCATATCGGATCGTTCGGCCGATCGCCATCGACGATCAGGTATACCCGCACACCGGCCTCGCCCAGCTCCTTCACGAGGCGCTCGACCACCGCCTTGTCGCGATCGTCGAACGTATAACTGATGACCAGATCGTACTTTGCCCCACCGGCATACTCTTCCAATGGTTCGATCGGAGCATCCGAACCGACATAGAGCAACGCCTTCTCTCTATCCGGCCAGGAGACGTATATCCCCTCCATAAGTCCCTTGGAAAGTATGGTCACCGCCGCATCGGGGTGCAGTGTCGTCATGCGCATGACGCCATCGACGTCCACGCCGTTTTCGCGAATATAGGAGTGAACCCGTTCGGCATCGCTCATCCTGATCCGATCACCCCGCTCATCGGCGATACTCACCGCGTCATCGAAATTTCGGTAATTCACTTCGACAAATTGACCCATTGAAGAATCTCCCTATTCCCAGGAACTATTGACGGATGTAATCCAACCGAACGGGTTACCGAATTTTCCGGTCGAGGGTCTTCAGCATTGTCGATACCCCGTAGCCCTCGCGTTCGAGCAGCGCCTCGAACAGCTCCAGCCCGCGCAGACGGTGGGGTGGTCCCAGCCGTTGCAGGAGCATGGCGATGCGTGCGATGGGTTCCTCGGCTAGGGCGTGGCGCGACGCGTGGTTCACCAACTCACCAGCGATCTGCCTCACAAATGCGCAACACAGCTTCCAAACCCGTCCCGGCTCAGTAGGAGTCAGTGGCTCCAAGGCCTCGATGAACGAAGAGGTCTCTCCATCCTGCAGAAGGTGGGGCTCGTCACTCAGTAGATCCACCAACCGCCAATGCTCCTTGTCAGCGATGAGGCCGTTGTAAGCCCAAAGCAGGTTGGAAAGGGCCCTATTCACCGGGGCCTCGTCAAGGGTCGCCAGCGCTCGAATCAGCTCCAACACTTCCTTGCGTCGGTAAACCTCGCGCCATCCTTGAACAACCGTATGAGCAACCCCCACCCGCTCGAGAACGGTTTCTGCACCGCCCTTCAGTAGAGCATCGATACGTTCAGCCGCCCATTCGTCGTCCACGGCGAGGTGCCGAAAGGCCAACAGTTCACCATAGCCCTGACGTCCGATGCGCCCGCCCGAGACGCGCAAGCGATCCATCCACTCGTGTACCTTCTCTTCCCTCAGCCAGCGATGAAGACCTGCCAATAGCAGCACACTTTCCCCATTTTCGAAGAGGGTTGGGTAATCGTCGAAAAGCCTTTGCATGAAAGTCTCGACACGCGGCATGTCGGCGTAGCTCAGACATGCCAACGTCCGATGCATTATCGCCGCCCATACCTCCGGCAACTCCCGGCGCCCCAGATGGGCGTCAAGGATCGTCAGCCAGCGATCGACCTCCGGGGGAGATATGGCAAGACAGGCGTGGCTCAGGGCGTCCAGCAGCGGAAAATTGCCTCCCGGTAGACTCGAGATATAGCCGCCCTGCCGCCACAGAATCGAATTGGATTCGACCATTTCGTCATGGGAATCGTCGATGCGATAGTCATCCTCGCCAACAGGCTTGATCTCCTCCAGCCATGACTCCCAGATCTCCAGCACTCGATCCGGTGGCGAAAAACCGTTGTTCATCGCATATTGAAAGAGGTAGGCCGTATCATGGCGAAACTCCGGGGAAGAGAAGCCCCGCTCCACCAATTCAACAACCAGCCCCGCCAACGCCTTCGGGGGATATCCCCCTTCCTCCATCCCCCGAAGCCCATGGCCCACCGCCACCTCATTGATCCCCGGCTCGAAGCGTCGAATGAGTTCTGCGGCTCGCTGGGGATATGTCTTGGCAAATTCCTTGAATTCCTGGGCGAGCGGCCTGCCGCCACCGCGCAGTTTCTCCGCTGGATAGCGGAATCCGGTGTCATCGTTAAGCTTGGAAAACAGCTTGAGCAACTCCTCGTCCGTCGCTTTTTCCATCTGTCCCACAAAGATGGGGCGGGCGACATCGCATACCTGCACTCCATAAGTCCGCTCCCGAAAACGTGGGAAACGTCGCTCCTCTCCCTGAAACCTCCGCCGTCCCTCGGCACTCATCCGTTCCCTGGGGATGTGGTCCAACAGATAGAGGCGATACTCCCGTGCCCCATCCAAGCACCGCCGCCGAGTACCAAGGTCGGCATCCCGAAACTCCTCAGCCGTATAGCGTTCCCATTCCCAGATCGCCGTCTCTAACCGGCCTAACTGTTCATCCGACAGATGAGGCACCAGGGCATCGATCAAGCCGTGGGTGTCGCTGCGGGAATCTCCATTGGGATTACCAAGAGTGAAACGGCGCCTATCCCCGAGGAGGAAACCCAACACCTCTTGCCCATGAGTCTCCGCTCCCACCGTCATCCCGCGGGCGAACAGACGCTGGACCAGCAACTGGGAACTGTCGTCGTATCTCCGCTGTATCTCGGAGAACTTCCTCCAGTTGCTCTCCGCCAACGCTTTGACGGCGGAATCCAGAGCATCGGCCGCTGGACAGGGATGGTGACGATCCACGTCACCATCCAATCGCACCCCAGAATAGCCGCAGGCCCAGTAAACCCCACCCGATTTCCAACCGCCACCAATCTCCTCGATCAAATCAAGCACCTCGATCAACCAAGGGAGAAGCTGTTCCAGAAAGACGAGCGGTATGCGGTTCGCTACTTTTACCAAGGTTTTTTCACGGAAACCCTTTCCCTCAAGCAGCTCTTTTAAAGGCTTCATTCGGTCATGCTTGACGAAGTAAGCGATTCGCGCTTTTTCCTCTTCCGGTACTGGCGGTGCTGGGGTAAGCACTTCTTCCTTCGCCCCATCCAGGCGACGCCGCAGCAATACCTCCGCCAGACGAACCCCCGCCTCCGGAAATGCCTCGGAGACCCCTTCGAGCACCTTTTCTACATAATGCTGGTAAACGCCCCCGTTTCGCCCGAACAGGGTCTCGACGATCCGCACGGCCCGTTCGTTCCACGACTCCAGGTTCCACAGCACCTGCAACACCTGCCCATCCCGCGTGGCATCGGGCAACCAGTGACGCTCCAGCAGTTCGAGGACCGTCTCGCGGGACACGCTCAGCGCCTCGCCGAGCACGTAGGTAGCCCGGTAGGCCTCCCCCTCCGGCAGGCGCATCAACACGGGCATATGGGCCGGCGCGAGGCGTTCGAACCAGCCGCGGCTGCCGGCCATCGCGGCAAGTGCCCGATCCCGCGTCGCGGGCTCATCCAACAGCGGCAGCAACCACGCCGCCTCGACATCGTCGGGGTCCGGCAACTGACCGAGAAACTCGATCAGCAGTCCGCGAAGGTGGGCGCGCAGCTTCCCGTTTCGCCACAGCGCTTCGAACTCCCGTCGATAGGCGGGCCGGTCGGCGTTGCGCAGGTAGTGGAGCGCGCTCCACAGTCGGGGGCGAACGAAGAGCCCGTCCTGATGATCGAGCACGTAGTCGGAGAGCAGTCCCTCGCGGGTGACGAAGGCGCGGGCGCGGGCGTAGTCGAACAGGGTCTGGTGAACGAAGCCGATACGGTGCCCGTCGGGATCACGAATCAGCACCCCCTCGGCCAGCAACCGCTCCACCACCGCGGGCTCGCCGTCGTAGCGGGCCGCCGGCTGCCACAGCTCTTCGCTCTCGCCGATTGCCACCGCCAGCCGCTCCACCATCGCGGCGCGCTCGGGCCACGGGGTGATCTTCAGCCGCCACAACTCGTCGAGCATCTGGTGGTAGCCGGTGAAGGGGCGCCGTTCGCCTTCGGGGGGCATCACCTCCAGGTAGATCTTGAGGTTCTGGGGGACCCGCAGCGCCTCGCGGACATCCTCCGGCCAATCCCGGGCATCGATCCCGCATTGCTGAAGCAGCAGGGAGACCGGCTCCCAGGGCGGCGGTTCCAAATGGATGGGATCGGCGTCGATGGCGCGCAGCCTCGGGTCGTGACGCTGTTCGAACGTCCGGCACGAGGCGACCAGATGGAGGTTGGGCAGCCCGGCGCAGGCGTGGATCAGGTCGAGCAGCCGGCTCAGGCGGTCCGAATGGCGATCGACCAGCTCGGCGAGGGCGTCCAACTGGTCGATCACCAGCACGGTGGGCCCCTCCTCGGCCATCCGCCGCAGACAACGCGCGGGGTCGGCGGGAAGGCGTCGCCCCTCGCCGAAAAGCGTCTCCGGCGCGTTCGCCGCCACCGGCAGGCGATCCGCCTTGATCCCGAGGACGGTCACCCCGCTCTCCATCAAACGCCGGGTGAGCCGCGCGAGCAGCGCCGACTTGCCGCTCCCCGGTCCGCCGAGCAGCAGCGTGCTGGAGGGCTCCTCCCCTGCGATACGTCGGATCAGCGTCTCCAGCTCCGGCCGCTCCAACCATGTCCCCTCGGCCAGCGTCGAGGGCCAGGCGGCCAGTTCGCCGGAGATCCGTCGGAACAGGTCGCGTACCGCTACGCCATCCAGCGCCGGGGGCTCCATCCGCTCCTCGCCGGTGAGCAGCGCCAGCTCGGCCTCGATGGCGGAACGCGCCCCACCGCCATCGCCCAGCAGCGCCAACGCCGCCTTCAGGTGGGCGATGCGCTGTTCGCGAAGGGGATGGTCGCCGCTCACGTCAACACGCCTCGGCCACCGGATTGGGGAGCGAGCACGGGGTTGAGAAACTGGATTCCGAATCGGTCCACAGCTCATCGCCCTCCCGGATCGGCGGCATCCACCACCCGCACCGGCATCGGTTGCCGGCCGCCGGAGGTGACGTAGAACTCGCGGAAGATCAGGATCCCGCGCTCGGCGCAGACCCGCGCCAGGGCGTCACGGGCCACCTTCAGTTCGCGATAGGGGAGCAGGCGGGTGAACGCCAGGGCGGCGATCACGTCGGCGGCACCCGAGGCGATCACCGGACTCTCCGAGTGGACCAGCGGCGCGATCAGCTCCACCACCCGCTCGCTGACCGGGTGCCCTCCCCCTTTGGCCGCGATCGTCAAACCGTTCAATGCCGACGCCCGCAGCCTCTCCTCCTCGGAGTCGTCCGCGCACAGTTCGGCGACACGAATCCCCAGGCGCACGTCGGGCACATGGGCGAGGAGAAAGGCGGCGGTCCCCCGCAACGGTGAGCCGGGCGTCTCGAACGCCTGGAGAAAGGGCGTGAGGTAGGGCTCACGGCGGTAGTCCGACCAGGTTCGCACCACGTGGGCCAGCGCCGTGCCCGCGAACGTCGCCTCCTCCGGATCTTCGTTGGAGGTGGCCTCGAGCATTCGCTCGACCACCGCCTCGGGAAGCCGGTTGCCGCGCCGGACACTCTCCCCCAACTCGTCGATCACCCCCTGCCGAGTCTCGGGGTCCACTCCGTCGAGATGTTCCAACAACACTTCGGCCGGCACCATCTCCCAGGCGGCGCCCACGAAGATCAGCTCGTCGCGACGGGCCAATGCCTCGGACTCCAGCTGTTGCGCAAACCACGCCCGCGCGTCTCCGCCCCCGCAACAGGCGATGGTCTCCAGCAGAGTGAGCCGCTGATCCGCGCCCTCGACGCCGCGCTCCAGGCGTCGCAGCAGCGCCGGCACCGCCTCCGTGGTACGCAACGCCTGGAGCGCTCGCAGGACCTGGAAAAGCGGATAATCCTCGGCCGTCTCCAGCCACTCCAGCAGCGGTGCCAAGTAGTCGCGGTGCGCAGAGCATGTCGCCACCTCGCACAGACGCTTGAGCAAGGGGCTTTCGGTATCCGCGCCCGCCACGCGATCGAGGATCAGGCGGCGCACCGCGCGCCCCTCCATCGCACCCAGCGTTGTCGCAGCCCACTCCGCCATGGCATCGAGCCGGCCACCGTGCTCGAACAGTTCCAACAGCAACGCCGTCGCCTCGGGCAGCCGGATGGCGCCGAGCAGGCGCACCGCCCGCTGCACGATGGAGAGATCCTGCTCCTTGCCGTGGCGCCGCCACCGGTAGATGGCAGCCCAGATCTCGGGGGCGGAGGGGTGTTCCGGCGGGTCTTCGATGATCGTCTGCAACCGCGCCAAGAGCCCTGCGGGATCGATCATCGCCAACGCCCGGCCGGCGGCGTCGGCGACATAGGGCTCATCCTCCAGCCACAGCTCCCAAAGGATCTCGCGGAGGTCCTCGGACATCCCTTTCAGGGCCGCGCCGGTATCCACCTCCAGCAACATTCGCGCGGCCTCGACATAGAGCAGACCCGCCAGATCGACCTCGCGAAGCTGCAGTTTCATCAATTCGAAGAAGCGGTCATGGCGCCGCGCCCGCCACAACAGCGCCCCGTAGAAGCGCACCGTCACCCGCCAATGTGCCTCATAAAGGCGATCGGCCATCTCTTCCGGTGTCGCGACTTCCGCCAAGTGGCGGGCCACCAGGAACTCGTGCAGCGAGAGGTGCATCAGGTGGTAGCCGCTGCCGAACTCGCCCCACTGGTCGAGCAGCCGCGACTCCATGTAGGGGACGCGCAACCCCGCTCGGCCGCCGGGACCGCCGAAGCGCTCCCAGTCGTCCTCGTCGAAGAGCTGGCGCGGGGCGTCGGGGGCGTCGGTGTAGAGGTAGTGGCAGAAGGCGCTCAACCGTTCCAGATCGGACAGCGAGAAGAGGGTGATGTCGCCGCCCATGACCGCCTGGAGCTGGAGTCGGGCCTGGCGGATCACCTGTTCGTAGACCTCCGCCCGATTCAGCGGCAGCGGCGCGGTGGAGCGGTGGCGCAGCGTGCAGAGCAGGGTCAGCAGATAGGGGTTGCGCGCCATGGAGAGCAGGCGGTGGTCGCGGCTCAGCTCTTCGTAAAGAGCGTGTGCCCGCCGGTCTGCTTCTTCCAGTGGCACGACCATGTGCTCGAACCACTTCTGGACCAACTGACAGATCCCGTCGTGGTCGAGATCCACCACCTCATAGCGGATATCCTCGCCCACCTCGCCATAGAATCCGGCACGCCGCGAGGTGAGCACCCAGGAGAAGGCGGGGCTCTCGGCAGCGAGCTGGTGGATGGCATCGACCACCGTCCGGTACGCCTCCCGATCGCCGGCGATCTCGTCCAGTCCGTCGAGCAGAAACACCACCTGACCGGCGGGCTCCCGCCACAACAGGGTCATCGCTTCGCGCAGGCGTTCCACATTCTCCAACTCCTCCTGGTCCACGTTGTACACCAAGTTTGGAAAACGGCTGACGAAATCCGGCGAGGTCCGCTGGGCGTAGAGGGAGAAGGCCGCGTAGCGGCTCAGGGTCACCGGGCGCGGATGGTTCCACGACCGGAAGTCCTGCCAATAGCGGCGCAACGAAACGAAGACCGGCAGACGCCAGCGGGGCCACTCCCCTCGGGCGATGGAGAGCGCGAGGCGGCGCAGCAGACTGGTCTTGCCACTCCCCGGGTCGCCGAGGATCACCACGCCCCGGTGGCGGCGGTCGTCCAGCGCCTCCTCCAGCGGCAGGGCCCCCGCGACCCGCCGTTGGAAGCGGATGTCGGAGGCCTCGAACAACCCACCATCGTCGCTCAGGCGCAGCGGCGCCGGATGGGAGGCGTCCTGGCTCACCGCCAGCTCCACGTACATGCTGACGATCGGCAGCCCCGGCTGATCGGCGAGCAGCGGCGGGAGGGTGATGAACTCCTTTGAGCGGGGGATCGCGCGCAGATAGTTGAGCAGCGGGGCAACGTCGTATCGGGTGCGGTTCGAGCCGGGGAGCACGATGCCATCGGGGCCATCCTGTCGAACATGCCCCGGCAGCTCGCCGAACAGCAGCTCCGCCTCGGTGTCGATCTCTTCCAATCCGCTCACAGCCGCTCCATCGACAGCCCCCCGGTCAACTGGATCAACGAAGCCACCCGATCAGGGATTGCGTCGCCGAACGCGCCGCCGGTTTGCCGCAACATCTCCATCACCCGCGCATCCAGCGACTCGGAGAGTTCGTCGGTTCGACCAAGCTGAGCGCCCCGTTCCCACCCCGCCAACACGGAGGGCTCTTCGATCACCCGTCGGTAGAGGTCGCGATAGCTGACCTGAAGCACCGTCAACTTGGCCAGCCGGATATGGTCATCCTCCCGCACGTCCGGCATCAGCGACGGGATCAGGCGAGAGGCGAAGGAGAAGAGATTCAACGTGCGCTTGAGTGCCCGTGGATTGGATGGGGAACCGCGCCAAATCACCTCGCCACAAGCGGTGAGCCGAGCATCCCCGTGACGCTCCCGCCACTGCTCGACGAACGCACGAAGATGGGCCTCGGACGGCGGCGGCAGGTCAATCGGCAACTGGATGATCTTGTCCAGATAGTCGCGGGCGTTGAAGGCACCATCGCTGCTCCCGCCCAGCAACGCCCGATAGCGGACCTCCACCCCGTGCTCGATCAACCGGCGATCCACCGCCAGCACGAACAACGTGCCGGGCATGTCGAGGAACACCTTGATCCCCTCCAGGGCGGAGACCGCCACCTCCGGCAGACAGCGGTCCAGGTCGTCGATAAAGACGATGATCCGCCGGCCGCTACCGGTGACGAACTCCTCGACCACAGCCCGCAGCTCCCGGCGGAACTGCTCCAGGGAGGTGATCTGCTCGCGGTAGCGCTCCAGCTCCTCGCGGCGCAGGAGCTCCGCCACGTCCTTGGCATCCCGCCCAGAACCCAGCTCCTGCCGGATCGCCTCCAGGGTCTTCTCCGCCAGGTCCAGCCCCGGCAGGAACAGGCTCGCGGCACGGATCGCCCCGCGCGACAGCAGCGGCAGGGCCGCCGACCAGTTGAGGTGGGTCTCGCCGCGCTCCACCACCACCCGGCTGCGGTAGAGGCGTTCGACCAAGTCATCCAGGCGGGCGAGGTACTCCTTGCGGCGGGCCTCTCCCCCCAGCACGACGCCGTCCCGATCGGTCCACTCCCGCAGCCGCTCCACGATCACCAGAAAGAGCGCGCGCCACAACGCCTCGGACTGCCCGCCATAGGCCCACGCCTCGAAATCGACGGTGATGTGATCCGCCGAAATCCCGCTGCGCAGCATATTGAGGAACGAACTCTTGCCGCTCCCCCAATCGCCGTAGATCGCCGCAGTCAGCGGCAGGTCCAGATCGGCATCCTGGAGCAACTCGACCAGCCCCTCGGCGAGTCCCCTCCTACCCAACCGATCCTCATCCATCTCGCCGATGGGATTGTCACCAAACAGGCCGCCCACGGTACCGAATCTCCCCTTCCCTTTCAGACGCCTCGCCACCAAGGCTCCGACTGAACGAATATTATCAGTTAAATATGGCGGAGCGATCAGCGCCCGACACCATCAGCCCTTCACCCCAACTTCGCAGCGAGATTCTCGGCCCGAAGATGGGTATAGCGCTGAAGCATGATAAGCGTCTTATGCCCGGTGATGGCCGCCACCTCCATGGGGTTCAAACCGAGTTCGAAGAAGCGGCTGGTCGCCTCGTGGCGCAGGTCGTGGAAGCGCAACCCCTCCACCCCCGCCCGCCGGCAGACCCGCCGAAATCCCTGGGAGAGGCCATCGGCGGTCATGGTGGGGAAAACGAAACCATCAGCGCGGCGAGGGAGTTCGCGAAGCACCTCCACCGCCCTTGAGGAGAGCGGCACCACCCGGCGCTCCCCGTTCTTGGTGTCGTCGAGGATGGCGGTGCGCACCCGGAGGTTGATGTTCCTCCACTCCAGAGAACGCAGTTCCCCCGCCCGCATGCCGGTCTCGATGGCCAGCGCGATCGCTTCGCGATAGGGGGATTCGGCCGCCTCCAGCAGACGGGTCTCCTCGTCCTCCTCCAGGCGGCGGTCCCGCCCCCTGGGCAACTTGGGCTTGCGGATGGCGCTGACGGGATTTCGCAGGGACTCCATGCCCCACTCCTTCACCGCCACGGTGAAGAGATGGGAGATGACGATGAGGTCGTTGTTGACGGTGATGGGACTGCGCCCCTGGGCGAGGCGTTCGTCGCGGAAGGTGGCGATGTCGGCGCCGCGGATGGAGGCGAGGGAGCGTAGCGCCAGGGGGTGAGTCATCCAGCGGCGGATTCGCCGCTCCTCCTGTTTGGCGCTCTTCTTGGCGGGGGTCACCTCGCGCAAATAGCGCTCCAGCGCCTCGCCGAGACTGGTCCGTTCCGCCTCGGCGCGGGAGACGAAAATTCCCCGATCCATCTCGCCTTCGATTTCACGCGCCCACGCCTCGGCCTCGGCGCGGCTTTCGAAGGTGTTGGACTGCGTGGGGAACCCCTTCTTGCGGACCTGGACCTGCCACTGGTAGGCCCCCCGTTTGCGGATCGTGGCCATCGTTTTCCCCTCCGGTTTGTCACACCGCACTGTGCCAAAATTGTGACAAAAATAGGATATTCGGGGATTTTCGGCAAGTCCGGGAAGGGGAAAAATCGATATAACTTATTGAAAAAATTGGCGGAGAGGGTGGGATTTGAACCCACGGATGGTTGCCCATCAACGGTTTTCAAGACCGCCGCTTTCGACCGCTCAGCCACCTCTCCGGGCCGGGCAGTATAGGTAGAAGGCCGACCGCCGCGCAAGCCTGCGGAATTCACGGGAACCTCGCGAAAAGGGCGTGGTCAAAGGGATAAGTTTTTCATAAAATCTCGTTTCAAACAGGCCGTTGCATCGCTACCCGTTGCGACTATCCTTTGCCCATCCCAAACCGAGCAAATCGATCACATCCGGAGGAACCGATGGAAATCCGTACCGCTACCCGCACCGCAGGCCGTGTCGGCGTCATATCCGCCGAGGCGAGCAAGGTCCTGCGCAACACCTATATGCTGCTGGCGATGACCCTGCTGTTCAGCGCCGCCACCGCCGGCGCGGCGATCGTCACCAACACCCCGCCGCTGCACTGGCTGATCACCCTCGGCGGCTACTTCGGCCTGCTGTTCCTGACCACCGCCCTGCGCAACAGCGCCTGGGGCCTGCTCTCGGTCTTCGCGCTGACCGGCTTCATGGGCTTCACCCTGGGGCCGATCGTCAACCACTACCTCCACCTGCCCGGCGGCAGCGAGATCGTGATGACCGCGATGGGCGGCACCGCGCTGATCTTCGCCGGTCTCTCCGCGGTGGTGCTCACCACCGGGCGCGACTTCAGTTTCATGGGCAAGACCCTGATGATCGGCATCCTGGTCGCCTTCGTCCTCGGTATCGGCGCGGTGGTCTTCGAGATGCCGATGCTCTCGCTGGCAGTCTCGGCGATGTTCGTGGTGCTGATGTCGGCGATGATCCTGTACGAGACCAGCAACATCATCCACGGCGGTGAGACCAACTACATCATGGCCACCATCACGCTGTACGTGGCGATCTACAACCTGTTCCTCAGCCTGCTGCAGCTGCTGGGGGTGTTCGGCGGCGACGACTAACACACGTCAAAACCGACCCAGCAAAAAAGGCGCCCTTCGGGGCGCCTTTTTTGCTGGGTCGGTTTTGACGAATTTGGAGAGATGGGGCTATCGCTCGTAGTGGTAGCGGCACTGGATGACCGTTACGCTCTCTTCATCGAAGGAGTACACCAAGCGGTGCTCATGATCGATGCGACGGGACCAGTATCCCTGGTAATCGTAGCGCAGCGGCTCGGGCTTGCCGATGCCGGAGGTTGGATTCTTACATGCTGCAAGGCATAGGGAGATGATCCGTTTGAGCCTCTTCGGCTCACAGTCGGCCCACCATTGAAGATCTTCGAGTGCGGTATCAGTCCAGGTAAGCCGCAACATCGATCTCTTTCCGCTCCCCCTTGCGATGCTGCTCCATCCCCTTCGCCAAGCGTTCGGCGTTGGCTGGGCTACGGACCAGATAAAGGGTCTCGACGATGCTCGCGTAATCCGCGGCGTCCATCACCACCACCGCACGTCCCCGACCACGACGCACCGCAACCGGCTCATGATCGTCATTGACCCGGTCGAGCACACGCTTGAGGTTGTTGCGGAATTCGCTGGTCGTCAGGTTTTCCATGGATACGGCGCCTTTTGTACATAATCATGTACACGATAATGCAGATCACCGACCGACACAATTCCTCTTGCCGCCGTCGCGAATCGGCTAAGCCGCCTCTCCCCGTGCCACCGTTGCAGCGTCGCGGAAGGGGGTACCCAACGCACTGCCCTGGACGGTGCCGCGACGGGCGAACTCCTGTTCGATGGCGGTGATCATCTTCCACTTGCCATGGCACCAGCGGGGGGCGAGCAGGATCTCCAGCGGCGCCGAGCCCACCACCCGGTGGTAGACCACCTCCGGCGGGGTGTGCTCAACCATGTCGGCGACGGTGGCAACGTACTCCTCCAAGGTCAGCGGCTCATATTCGCCGCGCCGCCACTGGTTGGCCAGCAGGGTCTGCTTGACCACGTGGAGCGGGTGGATCTTGAGGCCGTCGACACCGAGATCGACCACCCGTTGCAGGCTCTCCAACCCCTCGCGCCGCCCCTCGCCGGGAAGGCCGGCGATGAGGTGGGTGCAGACCTTCAGGCCGCGGCCGCGGGCACGCCGCACCGCATCCTCGTACTCGGCGAAGCCGTGACCGCGGTTGACCCGCGCCAGCGCCTCGTCGGAGGCGGACTGCAAACCCAGCTCCAGCCACATCTCGTGGCCGCGGTCGCGATATTCGCAGAGCAGCTCGAGCACCTCGCCGGGCACGCAGTCGGGGCGGGTGCCCACCGACAGCCCGACCACGTCGTGGGCGGCCAGCGCCTCGTCGTAGAGCCGCCGCAGCTCCGCCACCTCGGCGTAGGTGTTGGTGTAGGCCTGAAAATAGGCGATGTAACGCTTGGCGCGGGTGCGCTGGAGCACCACCTCGCGCCCCGCCGCCAGTTGGCCGGAGACCGACTCGCGACTCTTCGCGTTGGGGCTGAAGGAGACGTTGTTGCAGAAGGTGCAGCCGCCGATCCCCTTCTCGCCATCGCGGTTGGGGCAGGTGAAACCGGCGTGCAGGGTCAGCTTGTGCACCCGCTCGCCGTAGCGGTGCAGCATGTACTGGCCGAAGGTGTGGAGGTAATCGGAGATCGACATCGGTTCTGTTTCAGGTCGGATGATCAACGCGGAGAACGCAAAGAAGACAAAGAAGTGCTTAGCAACTCGCGAGATGGGCGCTTGTCACAAACCACCCAGCCCTCGCCACACGTGCGATTGAAAAATCTCTGCGTTCTTTGCGTCTTTGCGTTCTCCGCGTTATTGGTGCCCAAGCTCGATCAGGACAACAAAGCGCTGAAGGGGAGGTAGTGGACGGTATCGCCGGGGGCGATGGTGACGCCCTCGGGGATGATCACCAGGCCGTCGGCCCAGCTGGTGGAGGTGAGCACGCCGGAGCCCTGGCGGGGATGGAGGGTCACCGCCGCCCCCGCCTGCAAGCGGGCGCGCAGGTATTCGGGCCGCTTGCCCGGCTTCGACCACTCGAAGGCGGCGGTGACCGGCAACGGGATCGGCAGCGCCTCCTGCGCCCCCATGCAGGCGAGCAGGAACGGACGGGCGAAGAGCAGGAAGGTGACGAAACTGGAGACCGGATTGCCGGGCAGGCCGATGAACGGCGTCGCCCCCTCCCCTTCGCCGAGCCGACCGAAGGCGAGCGGCTTGCCCGGCTTTACCGCGATGCGCCACAGGTCCAGCGCACCGAGGGACTCCACCGCCCCCTTCACATGATCCTCCTCCCCCACCGAGACGCCGCCGGAGGCGATCACCACGTCGGCCTCCCGGGCCGCCCGCGCCAGCGCCGCCCGGGTCCCGTCAAAGGTATCCTCCACGATCCCCAACTCCACCGGCTCGCAGCCCAACCCCTGCAGCAGGGCGAGGAGGAAGGTGTGGTTGGAGTTGTAGATCTGCCCCGGCCGCAACGGCTCGCCGGGGGAGGCCAGCTCGTCGCCGGTGGAGAGCAGCGCCACCCGCAGGCGGCGGTGGACGGAGAGTTCCGCCACCCCCACCGAGGCGGCCAGCCCCAGCTCCTGGGGGCGCAACCGCAGACCGGCCTGGAGGATCTCAGTACCGACGGCGATGTCCTCACCGGCGCGGCGAACGTTGCTCCCCGCCCGCGCCGCGCCGGCCTCGATCACCACCTTCTCGCCGCGCGGCGCGGTACGCTCCTGCATCACCACCGCGTCGGCGCCCGGCGGGATCGGCGCGCCGGTGAAGATCCGCGCCGCCTGCCCGCGCGCCAGCGGCTCGCCGGTGCGTCCGGCGGGGATGCGCTGGGTCACCGGCAGCACCGTGTCGCCCGCCGGCACCAGGTCGGCGCTGTGGATGGCGTAACCGTCCATGGCGCTGTTGTCGGCAGGGGGGACGGCGAGCGGCGAGGTAACCCCTTCGGCCAGCACCCGCCCCAGCGCCTCGTGCAGCGCCACCCGCTCGCACTCCGCCAACGGACACGCCCGCTCCAGCAGGAACGCCTGCGCCTGCTCCACCGAGATCAGGCCGGCATTCCGCTTCGGCGCGTCGTCACACCCGCATTCGCCCATCGTCCAGGCCCTCCAAGGGGGAAAGCGGCGCATTATCGCCCGTGGGGCGCAGCCGCACCAACCCGACATAGGGTAGCGGTATACCCGATGCCGCGACTTGACCGCCATCAGGAGTGCTATCCTTCGCGGCCGACCGATTGGGAGCAAACCCGTGGAAGACCGTCTGATCGAACTGGAGACCCGCATCGCCTTCCAGGAGGGGACCCTCCAGGAGCTCAACGAGGTGCTGATCGAGCAGCGCAACGAGATCGACCGCCTGCGCAGCGAGGTGGAGCGGCTGCAGGAGCGGGTCAAGGCCTTCGCCGCCTCCCCGGTCGAGGGCGGTAGGGAACCACCGCCGCCGCATTATTGAAGCGAGAGGAGCCGTAGGATGTGCCGGGACACGAGGCGCACCACACTCCAACCGGTGCGCCGCCTATCGTCGGCACACCCTACCCGGGATTTGCCCCTCCGCGTCTTTCGCGCGAGGCGTTGAATGCCGACAGGCGAGAGTGCAGAAAAACCGACGTCCCTCACGCCCCGCAACACTTCTTGTACTTCTTCCCGCTGCCGCACGGGCACGGCTCGTTGCGCCCGACCTTCGGCGCGTTGCGCTGCGGCGGCTCGCGCCCGTCCACGTAGTACCAGCGCCCATCCTGGCGAACGAACTGGCTGCGTTCGCGGATGCGGCTCGGCTTGCCGTCGAGGAGATAGTGGGCGATGAACTCCACCTCGCCGATCTCGTCCCCTTCCCCCCCGGCGGCGGTGTCCACCACCTCCAGGGTCGTCCACTCCACCTTGGCGCCGTCACCCGCGCGCAGCTCCGGCGGTCGCGTGGCGGGATGCCAACTCTCCTTCAGGTAGTCGAACGCCTCCCGCGCATAGGCGGTGAAGCGCGAGCGCATCAGCGTCTCCGCCGTCGCCGCCACCGCCTCCCCCGCCAGATAAGGGCCGCAACACTCCGCAAACCCCTTGCCGGAACCGCAGGGACACCCCTGCCCGTCAACCGCACGCTCGTCCATCACCATCGCTTATCACCTCGATCATCGATTCGAATCAATTCCACACAAAAACATTCGAGATTTTACTTGACCAAAAAAGTAGGATTTGTATACTGACCACACTTAAATCGATTCGCCCCGCCACGCCGACCGATCCGCGGGCGGGGCCGCAACCCGACATCATGAGGAGTTCGACGATGCAACTCGATATCGACGGCAAGACGATCAAACTGAGCGAGGCCGGCTGGCTGGAGAACCTGGACGAGTGGAGCGAGGCGGTGGCCGAAGGGATCGCCCACAACGAGAAGGTGGAGCTCACCGCGGAGCACTGGGACATCATCAACGAGGCCCGCGCCTACTTCCTGGCCAACCGGGTGGTCGCCGAACCCCGCGTCTTCTCCAAGCTGATGAAGCAGAAATACGGCACCGACCGTTCCTCCAGCAAATACATCTACGGCCTGTTCCCCTACGGTCTGATCAAGTCGGCCAACAAGATCGCCGGCCTGCCGCGCCCCAAGGGTTGCAGCTGAAGGGAAAGGCCGATTGCCAATCGGCCTTTCCCTCAACAAACCAGTTCAGTGCCTATTCGCCCGGCTTCGTGTCGGGCGTTTTTTTTCTGTAGGAGCGGCCCTTAGGGCCCGCGAAAGAATAACTTCCTGTTTTGGGGCGTCGAGAGGCCTCTCCGGCAAGACGCGCAAAGGGGCGCATACTCGTTGTATGCCGCGGCTTCCGCGTCCTGCTCGCGCCGCATACCTACTTCCCTGTAGGCAACCCTTTGCGCAAGGCCGCCGGGCGGAGTGGCTCGGCGTTCCAAAACAGGAAGTTATTCTTTCGCGGGCCCTTAGGCCGCGATGGCGCCCTTTCCGCTAACCGCCGTCGGTATCTTGGGCAACGACACTCCGAACCATCGCGGCCTAAGGGCCGCTCCTACCCGAAGTTCCCTCGGCGGCGGTCGCCATCTCGCCGATCTCCACCACCGTCACCTCGAAGGTGAGGGTGCGACCGGCCAGCGGGTGGTTGTGGTCGACCACGATGCGGCCGGGCTCCACCGCCACCACCCGGCTCACCTTGCGCCCGCCGTAGCCGTCCTCGGCGATCAGCGCCGCCCCCAGCCGATGGGCCTCGGCGGGGATCATCGCCGGGTCCACCTCGCGCACCGCCTCCTCCACCCGCTCGCCGTAGGCCTGCTCCGGCGGCAGCGTGACGCTGCGCGACTGCCCCGTCTCCAGCCCCACCAGGGCCAGCTCCAGGTTCCACGGCATCGCCCGCGCCAAGCCGCAGATCAGCCACAGCGGCTCGCCGGCGGGAGAGGCGTCCACCTCCTCGCCGCTCTCCAGCAACACCCGGTATTCGATCGCCACCCGGCGACCCAGCTCGACGCGCATCATGGGACTCCGATGGTTGAACGGTGGGAGGGGAAGGTAAAAGGTTGGCGGCCAAAGGTCAAAGGCCAAAGGGGGTACAATCCCGCCGCGCTGATGAAACGCGCCCCCCCCTCCCGACAAACGGCGGCGCGCGCCGCCCGCCAGGAAGGGCTTGAAAAATCCGCACATTTTTTGGGAAATCGACAATGCGAGCCGTGCTGTTGCTGATGATCGTCCTCTGGTCGGCCGGAACGGGGGCGGCGCCGTTGTTGTCGATCTGTTACGGAGCGGGGTGTGTGAAGACCGCAGCACTGCCGCTGGACGAGGCGCAGTGGCGGCAGGTCGCCAAGCTGTTCGAGCCCTACCCCGAGAGCGCCGCCGAGGAGCGGGTACGCATCGCCCGGGCCATCGCCACGCTGGAGCGGCTGAGCGGCGAGCTGTCGGGCGTCACCCATCTCGACCGCGGCGGCAACAGCGTCGGCGCCGGACAGCCCGGCCAGCTCGACTGCCGGGACGAATCGATCAACACCACCACCTACCTGCGCATCCTCAAGCGCGAGGGGCTGCTCTACCACCACAACGTCCTGGAGCGCCGCATGCGCGAGCATGTCGCCGGCATCGGTGCCCACTGGACCGCGGTACTGGAGGAGCGCGAGAGCGGCGCCCGCTTCGCCGTCGACTCCTGGTTCCGCGACAACGGCGAAGAGCCGATCATCATCCCCTTGCAGCAGTGGCTCGACTTCGACGAGGAGATCGAGCCGCCGCCGATCGAGATCGAGGGGTGGTGAGTCGGGTGACAGGTGACAGGTGAAGGATGTTGAAACCGGATTAGCCGTCGACCCCTTTCCCGCCATCCGGGACATCATCACCGTTTTGAGGAAACCCGGATTCACTCGACGAATTCGTTGACGACGCGGTACTTCGACTTCAACCGATCGATATGCTCGTCGTAGGACCTCATCTTGACCATCGATCTGAGGATGAGATAGACGCCGAACGCCAACAGACCGAGATTGAGCACCCCCAGCGGGATCAGCAGGTGCAGCACACTCGGGACATCGTAATATTTCGAGGTCGCGATCAAGATGCTGATCACCGACGAAGGCAGGGCCAACACCGCGATCCCCGTCCGCATCACCGCCAGGGAGGTGCGCTTCTCCGCCAACAGGAGCTGCACTTCGTTGATCGCGATCGAACCGCCGCCGGCAGCATCTGTATCCATCGATTCCACCCTCCCGGCCACACTTGGCCCGCCCGACTATCCCAAAGCTCCGCGAATCGGTCAATTTCCCCGATGACCACTCGTCGCCGGGGCTATCACCCCGAACACGGGAAGGCCGCCCCCAAACCCTGATAAAATGGTTGCCCCATCGGCCACTCCCACGACTTCACCCATGCCCCCCATCGTCATCGGCCTTTCCGGAGGCGTCGACTCCGCCGTCGCCGCGCTACGCCTGATCGAGGCGGGCCACCGGGTGGAGGGACTGTTCATGAAGAATTGGGAAGAGGACGACGCCGACGGCCACTGCTCCGCCGAGGAGGATCTGCGCGACGCCCGCCAGGTGGCCGACACCCTCGGCATCCCGCTGCACACCGTCAACTTCTCCGCCGAGTACTGGGAACGGGTCTTCGAGTACTTCCTCGCCGAATATCGCGCCGGTCGCACCCCCAACCCCGACGTGCTGTGCAACCGCGAGATCAAATTCAAGGCGTTCCTCGACCACGCCCTCGCCCTCGGCGCCGAGGCGATCGCCACCGGCCACTACGCCCGCAGCGACACCGTCGACGGTCGCCACCGGCTGCTCAAGGGGCGCGATCCGACCAAGGACCAGAGCTACTTCCTCCACCTGCTCGACCAGCACCAGCTGGCCCACGCCCGCTTCCCCCTCGGCGAGCTGGAGAAAGGGGAGGTGCGCCGCATCGCCGCCGCCGCCGGCTTCGCCAACGCGGCGAAAAAGGACAGCACCGGCATCTGCTTCATCGGCGAGCGCCCGTTCCGCGAATTTCTCGGCCGCTACCTCCCCGCCCAGCCGGGCGACATCGAGACCCCGGAGGGAGAGGTGATCGGCCGCCACCACGGCCTGATGCACTACACCCTCGGCCAGCGCCGGGGGCTCGGTATCGGCGGCCGGCGCGACGCCGGCGAGGAGCCGTGGTTCGCCGCCCGCAAGGAGCTCGCGCGCAACGTGCTGATCGCGGTCCAGGGCCACGACCACCCGCTGCTCCTCACCCACGCCCTGGAGGCGGGCCAGCTCCACTGGATCGCCGGCCGAGCCCCCGCGGCGCCCTTCACCTGCCACGCCAAGGTGCGCTATCGTCAGCAGGAGCAGCCCTGCGTCATCGAGAAGATCGATGCTGATGGCGGGCGCGCCCGTGTCCACTTCCCCCAGGCGCAGCGCGCCGTCACCCCCGGCCAGTCGGTGGTCTTCTACCAGGGAGAGGCGTGTCTCGGCGGCGGGGTGATCGAAGCGGCCTTCGACGAGTAGAATCGGGACTTCGCCTTCAGCCCAGCCCACGCCCATCGCCACACCATGCCGAATCCGCTCACCAACCGCGTCATCCCCCTCGCCGCCGCCATCCAGGCGGCCCAGCTCGCCAAGCAGGTGGCCTATCACGGCAGCTGCGACAACACCGCCGCCGAGGCCACCGTGGGCAGCCTGTTCCGTCTCGACGAAGGGGACGTGGCCGCGGTCTACGGCGGCGAGTCGGGGGTCGCCGAAGGGCTGCGCCACCTGCGGCGGATGCTCGCCGGGCAAAACGTCCCACGCGATCCGGAGATCACCAAATACCTGGTGGGGATGCTCCACCTGGAGCGCAAGCTGGCCAACAACCGGCAGATACTCACCACCCTGCGCGACGGCATCGACAACGCCCGCAGCCAGGCCGAGCACTTCTCGCTGCTCCACGTCAACGTCCTCGCCAACCTCTCGGACCTCTACCAGCGCACCATCAGCACCCTCGGCCCGCGGATCATGATCGCCGGCGACCCCCAGCGCCTCAACGACAAGGCCAACCAGGACCGGATCCGCGCCCTGCTGCTCGCCGGCATCCGCTCCGCCATGCTCTGGCGCCACCACGGCGGCTCCAAATGGCAACTGCTGTTCCAGCGCCGCCGCATCCTCGAAGAGACCGACCGCATCCTGGGCCGGATTCCTGCGTGATCCTTTCCGGCGCTCGTGAATAACGCAGAGGACGCAAAGACGCAGAGAGCGCAGAGAAAGACAAGGAAAAAAAGCGTCGGGCGGACCAAAGGACGAGACGAGCGGCTCCCAGCGGCATGACCCATCTCAGCGTTCGGTTCGACCTCTACCGCCACCCGACAGCCTGCCCACACCAAGCTCGCCCCCTTCTTCTCCGCGTTCTCTGCGTCTCTGCGTCCTCCGCGTTGCTCACGAGCGCCGAAACGGAGCCTTACCCCGCGTCGCGGTACTCCTCCATCTCGTGGAAGTTGAGATAGCGGTAGATCCGCCCGGCCTCCTCGGCCACCCCGGCCACCGCCGCCATGTACTCCTCCACCGTGGGGATACGCTTGAGCTTCGCCGCCACCGCCGCCACCTCCGCCGATGCGAGGTAGACCTGCGCCCCCTTGCCGAGGCGGTTGGGGAAGTTGCGGGTGGAGGTGGAGACCACCGTCGCCCCGTCGGCCACCCGCGCCTGGTTGCCCATGCACAGCGAGCAGCCGGGCATCTCCATGCGCGCCCCGGCGCGGCCGAAGGTGGCGTAGAGCCCCTCCTCGGTCAGCTCCTTCTCGTCCATCCGCGTCGGCGGCGCCATCCACAGCCGGGTGGGGACATTGGCGGTGGACTCCAGCACCTTGCCGGCGGCGCGGTAGTGGCCGATGTTGGTCATGCACGAGCCGATGAACACCTCGTCCACCGCGGTGCCTGCGACCGCCGAGAGCGGCTTCACGTCGTCCGGGTCGTTGGGGCAGGCGAGGATCGGCTCGCGGATCTGCGCCAGGTCGATCTCGATCACCGCCGCGTACTCGGCGTCCGCATCGGCGGCCAGCAGTTGAGGCGCGGCGAGCCACGCCTCCATCGCCTCGATCCGCCGTTGCAGGGTCCCTGCATCGCCGTAGCCGTCGGCGATCATCCGCCGCAGCAGGGCTACGTTGGAGTGCAGGTACTCGGCCACCGGCGCCTCGTCCAGGTGCACGGTACAGGCCGCCGCCGAGCGCTCGGCAGAGGCGTCGGCCAGCTCGAAGGCCTGCTCCACCTTGAGGTGTGGCAGCCCCTCGATCTCCAGGATGCGCCCGGAGAAGACGTTCTGCTTGCCCTGCTTCTCGACGGTCAGCAATCCCTCCTGGATCGCCACGTAGGGGATCGCGTTGACCAGGTCGCGCAGGGTCACGCCGGGCTGCATCTCACCGGTGAAGCGCACCAGCACCGACTCCGGCATGTCCAGCGGGAAGACCCCCAGGGCCGCGGCGAAGGCGACCAGCCCGGAGCCGGCCGGGAAGCTGATGCCGATGGGGAAGCGGGTGTGCGAATCGCCGCCGGTGCCGACGGTGTCGGGCAGCAGCATGCGATTCATCCACGAGTGGATCACCCCGTCGCCGGGGCGTAGGCTGACCCCGCCGCGGTCGCGGACGAAGTCGGGCAGGTGGTGCTGGAGCTGGATGTCCACCGGCTTCGGGTAGGCCGCGGTGTGGCAGAACGACTGCATCACCAGCTCGGACGAGAAGTGCAGGCAGGCCAGCTCCTTCAACTCGTCGCGGGTCATCCCGCCGGTGGTGTCCTGGGAGCCGACGGTGGTCGCCTTCGGCTCGCAGTAGGCACCGGGGCGCACCCCCGGCAGACCGCAGGCGCGCCCCACCATCTTCTGCGCCAGGGTGTAGCCCTTACCGCTGTCGGCGGGCTGGGCGGGGGTGGCGAAGAGGGTGGAGGGGGGGTGACCGAGGGTGTCACGGACGTTGTTGGTCAGCGTGCGGCCGATGATCAGCGGGATGCGCCCGCCGGCGCGCACCTCGTCGAACAGGGTCGCCGGGCGCAGCTCGAACTCGGCCAGGGTCTCGTCGGCGGCGTTCACGATGCGCCCCTCGTAGGGGAGGATGCGGATCACATCGCCGGTCTCCAGCCGCGAGACGTCGCACTCGATCGGCAGCGCCCCGGAGTCCTCGGCAGTGTTGAAAAAGATCGGCGCGATCTTGCCGCCGATCACCACCCCGCCCTGGCGCTTGTTGGGCACGTGCGGGATGTCCTCACCGATGTGCCAGAGCACCGAGTTGATCGCCGACTTGCGCGACGAGCCGGTGCCCACTACGTCGCCGACGAAGGCCACCGGGTGGCCCTTCTCCTTCAACTCGGCGATGGTCGCCAGTCCCTCGGGCATCTTGCTCACCAGCATCGACTGGGCGTGCAGCGGGATGTCGGGCCGGCTCCACGCCTCGGAGGCGGGCGAGAGATCGTCGGTGTTGGTCTCGCCGGGCACCTTGAAGACGGTGACGGTGAGCTCCTCCGGCAGCACCGGGCGGGCGGTGAACCACTCGGCCCCGGCCCAGCTCTCCACCACGTCCTTGGCCCAGTTGTTGGTCTTCGCCTTGTGGATCACCTCATGGTAGGCATCGAACACCAGCAGGGTGCGCTTCAGCGCCTCGGCGGCGATCGGGGCGAGGTCCTCGTCGTCGAGCAGCTCGATCAGCGGCTGCAGGTTGTAGCCGCCGAGCATGGTGCCGAGCAGCTCCACCGCGTGCTTGGCGCCGATCAGCGGCGAGTGGCGCTCGCCGCGGGCCAACGCGGTGAGGAACGCCGCCTTCACCTCGGCGGCGCCATCCACCCCCGGCGGCACCCGCTCGGTGAGCAGCGCCACCAGGCCCTCCCCCTCGCCCGCGGGCGGTTGCTCCAGCAGCGCCACCAGTTCGGTGACCTGCGAGACGTTCAGCGGCAGCGGCGGCAGGCCCTGGGCGGCCCGCTCCTCCAGATGGGTGCGATAGGCATCGAGCACGGGAGAGTTCCTCAACGGCAGCGGCGCGACCGGAGGCCGGTCGGCGGGAAAAAGTAGCGGGGACGGGTGGATTGACGACGCGGCCCCGCGCCAAGATTAGCGCCTCCGGGGGCAATGAAAAACCACCGTTTTAGTCTGGAAGCGGGGCAAACGGCGGGAACGGGGGCGATCCGCTCAGTCGTTGAAGCCCATGTCGCTGATCAGGTCCTGCAGCGGGAAGAGGAGATCGTTGGCGGCATCCACCAGCTGGAAGCCGGTATCGTAGAACTCGGGGTTGACGTCGTTGTTTGACCAGCGGCTAACCGCCCGCAGGCGGATCTCCCGGGGGACGCCGTCATCATCGTCCCACTGGATCTCCAGGGCGAACTCCCTGCCCACCTCCAGCGGGCGGTCGCCGACCAGGAGGAAGCCGCCGGTGGTCAGGTCGGCCAGATGGCCCAGCAGCTCACCCTCCTCCACGTCCCACACCCTGAGGTAGTAGATCAGGTGGTGCCGCCTGTCGTCCCGCCGTTCGTCCATCCCCGTCTCCCCGATTCTCGTTCGCCTCGGGGAACATATAGCACAGGTGCCAGGAAGAGGAGGAGAAGGACGCCCGCCACCAAGCCGCCCGCCAATCGAAGCCACCCCTGGTTACCACGCACCACCCCTGGTTACCACGCTCTGCGTGGTAACCCCGGCCTCCACGTCACCGAGGCCTCGCCCCTGGACGCTCCGCGTCGGCTGCCACCGCCCGACGAAAGCACCGAGCCCGCGGCAGGACGCGGAGCGTCCAAGGTCTCCGGTTACGACGCAGAGCGTCATAACCAGGGTACGTTCAGGCCGACGGGCACCCGCCCCGCTACATCGGCTGGGAAATGGTAAACGCCCCGCGGATATCCCCCGCGTGATAACCGCGGGCCTGATCCTGGGGATAGAGTTCGTCGAGCTTCGCCGCCACCGCCGGCTTGAGGTTCTCGCCGTGGCATGCCAGGCACGGCTTCTCGGCGGTGGGGATCGCCTTCATGAAGCGGAACACCTTCTGCCCGTCCTGCTCCACCACCTCGGCATAGGCCATGGTCTTGGGGTCCTCGCCGGCCGCCTTGCGCGCCTCGAACTTCTCCAGCACCGAGCGCTCCCAGGCGTCGGGGGCGTTGGCCGGGTTGCGCAGCTTGAGGCTGGTACGCCCCACCTTCCACCCCTTCTCCACGGAGATCTGGTGGGCGATGCCGGGGGCCTTGGCGCTGCACACGCCGATGGCGTTGACCGGGCCACCCTCCTTCATCGCCTTCATCAGCTCACCCTTCAGCTCGCCGAAGAACTGCTGCACCGCCGCCTTGGAGGCGGCAGTGCGCTCGGCCATCTCATCGGCCATGGCCGGCAGCGCCAGCGCCATCGAGCCGGCCAGGAGAGTCATCGCGAATCGTTTCATGGTGGTTCCTCAGATTGGGTTTGAATTCGAACGACGGATCACAAAGGAGGCGAACGACGCCTCATAAGCGGAGCCATTGTTGCAACGGCCTCCTCCTCGCACCAGTGACAATATCACCCACAACCCCTGGAAATTTCAACGAAAACATGCCATTAAAACCCTATCCGCGGGTGATCACCCGCGCCGCCGCCTTCGACGCCGGGGTGAGCGACGACGACGGGCGCTGCATCCACTTCGCGCAACAGGTAACGATCCGATGCCCCGCCGCCACCTCCGCAACTGCTCACCGTTCCCGCGGGCCTTCCTTGACCGCAAAGCGTTATGTTATAACATCTTTCAGCACTCACTGATTCGAGGATCCTGACATGCCCGCCCCGACCCACTCCCCCGTCCGTTCCCCGTGGTGGCGACTCGGCGCCCTGCTCACGCTGTTCGCCCTGCCCCTCTCCGGCACCGCCGCCCCCGGCGTGGTAGCCACCATCCAACCCATCCACTCGCTGGTCGCCGGGGTGATGGAAGGGATCGGCGAGCCGTCGCTGCTGATCCACGGCAACGAATCCCCGCACACCTTCTCCCTGCGCCCCTCCGATGCCCGCCAGCTGCACGCCGCCAAGCTGGTGGTGTGGGTCGACGAGGGGCTGGAGACCCCGCTGGCCCACACCCTGGAGTCACTCGACGACGGCGTGCGCGTGCTGACCCTCTCCGCGGTGGAGGGCATGGAGCTGCTGCCGGTGCGCGAAGGGGGGGCGTGGGAGGCCCACGACCACGGGGATGGTGAGCACCAGGCTGAGGAGCACGCAGTGGGTGACGAGGAGGCGGAACATCACCACCACCGCGATCTCCACCTGTGGCTCTCCCCGCGCAACGCCGGCCGCGTGGTGCGCGCCACCCTGGAGGCGTTGAGCGACCTCGATCCGGCCAACGCCGAACGCTACCGCGCCAACGCCCAGCGGCAGTTGCAGCGCCTGCGCGACCTCGACCGCCGGCTCGCCGAGCGCACCGCCCCGGTGCGCGAGCGCCCCTACATCGTCTTCCACGACGCCTATCAGCTGTTTGAGAAACGCTACCACCTCAACGCCGTCGGTTCGGTCACCCTCAGCCCGGAGCGCGCCCCCGGCGCCCGGCGCGTCCATCAGCTGCGCGGCAAGATCCGCGACCTGGGCGTGCGCTGCGTCTTCGCCGAGCCACAGTTCGAACCCAAGCTGGTGCGCACCCTGATCGAGGGGAGCGGCGCCCGCGCCGGCGTCCTCGACCCCCTCGGCGCCACCCTGCCCGCGGGACCCGACGCCTACTTCCGATTGATGAACGCCCTGGCCGACTCCCTGGTCGGCTGCCTGGGTGAGTAATCCCCCCCGTTCGAGCGAGTTTCAAGATGACCCAACGCCACCTGCCCCTCCCCCTGCTGCTGTGTGCCGCGAGCCTGCCCCTCGGCGCGGCGGCCGCCGGCCACGAACATGACCACGACCACGCCGCGCCGACCCACTTCCCCGCGCTCACCGGCCACCTCGACGTGGTCCAGCACCTGGACCGGGTGATCGATGCCGACGACGCAGACGCCGAGATCGACGAGGCCTACCTCCACGCCCACCTCGGCCTCGCCCTCCACTTCAATCCGCGCCTCACCCTCAACGGCTCGCTGAAGATCGAAGGCCACCCCGCCGGCGCCCACCACCACGATCACGGCCACGCGGAAGAGGAGGGAGAGGAGGACCACGAGGATCACGACGAGCCCCTCACCACCGGCGACCGCTGGTGGGAGGAGCACGAGGGGCGCGTGGAGCAGCTGAACCTGCGCTACCAGGGGGATGACTTCCACCTGCTGGCCGGCAAGTTCAACCCGGTGGTCGGCCTCGACGGCCACGACGCCCCCGGCCTGTGGGGCTACCAGATCTTCGAGTCCTACGAGATCAGCGGCCGCGTCGGCCTCGGCGGCGGCATCGCCTTCGACGCCGGCGACCGCGGCCGCCACCGCCTGGAGGCGAGCCTGTTCCGCGCCGACACCAGCTTCCTGAGCAACACCTGGATCACCCGCGAGGCGTCGCTGGACGCGGAGGACGGCGGCGTCGCCAACACCGACGGCCTCGACTCCTGGGCGCTCTCGCTGAGCGGCAACGGCTTCTACTCCTATGACCTGGGCAGCGCCTGGGTGGAGGGGCTCTCCTACCGCGCCGGCCTCGCCCGCCAAGCCGCCGGCGTGGACGGTGAAAAGGACGAGCAGCGCTGGTCCATCGCCCTCCAGCAGCGCTTCTCCGGCGGCGGCTGGGGCGGACGCCTGATCGCCGAACACATGGCCATCGACCACCTCGGCGGCGAGGCGGCGCACGACCGCGACCACACCACCCTCGGCCTCGAGCTGGAACGCGGGCGCTGGATCCTCGGCGGCACCTACACCTACGTCGACAACCGCGCAGCCGAGGCGGACGAGAGCGTCGATGGCCACGTCGGCCAACTCTCCGTCGGCTACCGGCTGCGCCGCGGGGTGACCCTGGAGAGCGGCCTGATGGACGACGACCGCGACGGCGAATCGCGCACCCGGATCGGGCTGGCGGTACGCATCGACAGCCACTTCTGAGCCGCCGCCGATGCCCCGCGCCACCGAACCGACACCCGCCGCGCCGCCCCATGTGTAGACCGGCGCGGACGCCCGGGGACTGTCTTCCTTAGGAGCCTGTCGGAGCATGGATGAATCGGCCGCGAAAGCGGGATGACGGCACCGTTTGGAGTTACCATCGTCGCCATCGATCCACGGAGCGCCTGATGAGCCCGACCGAATTCCCCGCCACCGGCCACGACCACCACGCCTGCGTCGATGACGCCCTGCGCGAGGCCGAGGCCCACTGCCGCCGCCACGGCCTGCGGCTCACCGAACTGCGCCGCCGGGTGCTCGAACTGGTGTGGGCCAGCCACCGGCCGGTGGGGGCCTATACGGTGCTCGAACGCCTCGCCGAGGAGGGGCGCAAGGGGGCCCCGCCCACCGTCTACCGCTCCCTCGAGTTCCTGCTGGAGCACCACCTGATCCACCGCATCGCCTCGCTCAACGCCTACGTCGGCTGCAACCACCCCGGCGGCGCCCACGACGCCCACTTCTTCATCTGCCGCGGCTGCGGCGAGGCGGCCGAGCTGGCCGATCCGGTGATCGACGGCGCCATCGACGAGGCCGCCGCCCGCCTCGGCTTCCGCGCCGAGCAGCGCACCCTGGAGGTGAGCGGACTGTGCGCCCGCTGCGCCGGCGAGGCGCCGGCGTGAGCGACGAACCGCTGATCGACGCCGCGGGGTTGCGCCTGCGGATCAACGGCCGGGAGGTGCTGGAGGGGGTGGACCTGCGGGTGGAGCGCGGCGAGATCGTCACTCTGATCGGCCCCAACGGCGCCGGCAAGACCACCCTGGTGCGGATCGTCCTCGGCCTGCTCCAGGCGGACGGCGGCCGGGTGCGGCGGGCGCCCAACCTGCGCGTCGGCTACATGCCGCAGCGCCTCGCCCTCTCCGAGAACCTGCCGCTCACCGCGCGCCGCTTCCTCACCCTCACCGACGGCTGCCAGCCGCAGCGGCTGGCCGAAGTGAGTGCCGAAGTCGGCATCGGCCACCTCCTCGACCAGCCGATGCAGGGCCTCTCCGGCGGCGAGACCCAGCGGGTGCTGCTCGGTCGCGCACTGCTCCGCGAACCGGAACTGCTGGTGCTCGACGAACCGGTGCAGGGGGTCGACGTCACCGGCCAGAGCGAGCTCTACGCGCTGATCGGACGCATCCGCGACCGCCACCGCTGCGGCGTGCTGATGGTCTCCCACGACCTCCACCTGGTGATGGCCGCCACCGACCGGGTGCTCTGCCTCAACCGCCACGTCTGCTGCTCCGGCCACCCCGAGGCGGTGAGCCGCCACCCCGCCTACCTGGAGCTGTTCGGCGCCCGGGCCAGCGCGCGCCTGGCGGTCTACACCCACCACCACAACCACACCCACGACATCCACGGCAACATCGTGGACGACAACGGGAAAAGCCGCGAGCAGCCCACGCCCCACCCGGAACACGACCATGGATGAGAGCCTGCTCAACCCCTTCAACTGGGACCGCTTCCTGTGGCTGGCGCTGGGCGCCGGCCTCGGCACCGCCGTGGTCGCCGCACCGCTGGGCGCCTTCGTGGTGTGGCGGCGGATGGCCTACTTCGGTGACACCCTCGCCCACTCCGCGCTGCTCGGCGTGGCGCTCGGCTTCCTCCTCGGCCTCGACCTCAACCTGGCGGTGATCGCCGTCGCCATCGCCATCGCCCTGCTGCTGCTCGCCCTGGAGCGGCGCCGGCTGCTCGCCACCGACACCCTGCTCGGCATCCTCTCGCACAGCGCGCTGTCGGTCGGCCTGGTGGTGATCGCCTTCCTCGAAGGGATCCGGGTCGACCTCACCGGCTATCTCTTCGGCGACATCCTCGCCGTCACTCCCACCGACCTCGCCTGGGTGTGGGGCGGCGGGCTGCTGGTGCTGGCGCTGCTCGCCGCCATCTGGCGCCCGCTGCTCGCCCTCACCGTCCACGAGGAGCTGGCGCGGGTCGAGGGGGTGCCGGTGGAGCGGGTGCGCATCCTCTTCCTGCTGATGATCGCGGTGGTGATCGCCGTCTCCATGAAGATCGTCGGCGTGCTGCTGATCACCTCCTTGATGATCATCCCCGCCGCCACCGCCCGCCGGCTCAGCCGCACCCCCGAAGGGATGGCCCTCACCGCCGCCGCCCTCGGCGCCCTCGCGGTCCTCGGCGGGCTGGCCGCCTCCTGGCAGTGGGACACCCCCGCCGGCCCCTCGGTGGTAGTCACCGCCGCGCTGCTCTTCACCCTCACCCAGCTCGTCCCCGCCAAGCGCTAGCACGGCACTACCTGCAAAACCGCCACCGGTGAATCGATGGGCAACCGTAGGTCGGCGATACTTCGCCGACGCAAACGGGGGCACCACCCTTCACCGTTTCCGCCGCGCCTTCCGAACAGCACG
>NZ_BAAHXB010000059.1:0-35122 GCF_054657215.1 Endothiovibrio diazotrophicus | reverse complement strand
CCGCGATTGCCTACATGGATGCAGGTACTTGGCGTGAGCAGGATGCGGAAGCCGGGCGCCGCTTCCGTTTCCTGCCGCCCGTAGAAATCGAGGCGCCTCACTCCGTCCCCATCGCGGCCTAGGGGCCGCTCCTACAGGGGAGGGCGAACGCTTCCCAAAAACGAAAAAGGCGCGGGGAGAACCCTCTCCCCGCGCCTTTTTCAACAAGCCATTGAGGAAATGGTCGCCAGACCCTTTCCTTCCTACTTGATCTCGACCTTGGCCTCTTCACGCAGCTTGGCCATGTACTCCTGCATCTTCTGGTTGCGCAGGAACATGGTGATCCGGCCGCGCATCTGGTCGAGGCTCGGCGGCTCCTTCTGGCGGGTGTCCTCCAGCTTGATCACGTGCCAGCCGAACTGGGTCTTCACCGGCTCCTTGGTGTAGGTGCCCTTCTTCATATCCTTCACCGCGTCGGAGAAGGGCTTGACCATGGTCTTCGGCTCGAACCAGCCGAGATCGCCGCCATTCTTGCCGGTCGGGCCGGTGGACTTCTTCTTCGCCAGTTCGGCGAAGTCCGCCCCGCCGTCCAGCTCCTTGATCAACGCCTTGGCCTCGCTCTCCTCCTTCACCAGGATGTGGCGGGCCTTGTATTCGGTGTGCGACTCGCCGCCGACGAACTTGTCGTAGGCCTGCTTCACCTCTTCGTCGGAGACCGGGTTCTTCTTCAGATGCTCCTGCACCACCAGGTTGGCCAGATAGGTGCGGCGCTGGCGCTCCAGGGCGTCCTTCACCTCGGCGCGCTTCTCCAGCTTCTCCTTCTTCGCCTCCTGCAGCAGCAGCTCCTCGATCACCAGGGCGTTGACCGCCTGCTCCTTGCTGACGTTCTTCCCCTTCTGCTCGGCCATCAGGGCGTCGAGGGCCTTCTGATCGATCCCCTTGCCGTTGACGGTGGCGACGTCGCCGGCGACGACGGCGGCGCTCATCCCGGTCAGGGCGAGGGCGGCGATCACGGTACGCAATTTCATTGGCTGGTTCCTTCTCGATATGGTTGGACTTGAAATTGAGCCACGGAGGACACGGAGGTGTATACAAACGACTCCGCTCCGTGCCCTCCGTGGCTCCGTGGCAGATCTCTGTTTCGGCTCAGACTTCGCCGGGACTCTTGACGGTCATGCTGACGGCGTGGATCTCGTGCTGCATCAGCTCGCCGAGGGCGGCGTAGACCAGCCGGTGGCGGGCCACCAGATTCTTGCCCTCGAAGGCCGCGGAGACGATATCCACGACGTAGTGGCCGGCACCGCCCGAACTGGCGTGGCCGGCGTGGGCCTCGCTCTGATCGACGATCTCCAGCTTCGACGGGGCGAGCGCCTCGGTGAGGCGTTCGCGCACCACGACCATCCGCTCTTCGGGGGTCATCATCAGGGCAGCACCTTTTTGAAGGGTTTGACGCTCACCTCGGCGTAGACGCCGGCGGCGACATAGGGATCGGCATCGGCCCAGGCGCGGGCCATCTCCAGCGACGGGAACTCCGCCACCACCAGGGAGCCGCTGAAACCGGCCGGACCGGGATCTTCGGCATCGATCGCCGGGTGAGGTCCGGCGAGCAGCAGCCGCCCCTCGCCCTTCAGCGCCTGCAGGCGCTCCAGGTGGGCCGGGCGGGCGGCCAGCCGCCGCTCCAGGCTCCCCTCCACGTCGCGGGCGATGATCGCGTAGAACATCAATCCTTCTCCGCCGCCGCTTCCGCCTCGGGCTCGACCATCTCCACGTGCTTGGCGAGGAAGAAGGCCTGGGCGATGACGAAGAGGAAGGTGAGGCCCATCATGCCGAAGAGCTTGAAGTTGACCCAGGTCTCCTCGTCGTAGTGGAAGGCGACGTAGAGGTTGGCCGCCCCCATGGCGATGAAGAAGAGCACCCAGCTGACGTTGAGGCGTAGCCACACCGAACGCTCGGCGTTCACCGTATGGCTCATCATCCGCTCCACCAGGGGCTTCTTGCCGATGAACTGGCTGCCGAGGAAGACAGCGGCGAAGACCCAGTTGAGCAGCGTCGGCTTCCACTGGATGAAGGTCTTGTCCTGGAACACGAGGGTCAGCCCGCCGAGCACCCCGATCAGCCCGAGGCTCACCAGGTGCATGGTCTCGAAGCGGCGATGACGGAGCCAGAAGAAGCCCACCTGGACGAACGAGGCGACGATCGCCACCCCGGTGGCGACGAAGATCCCGCCCATCTTGTAGGCGACGAAGAAGAGCAGGATCGGGAAGAAATCGAAAAGGAACTTCATAGGTAAGGAGTCGCGCTTCGGGAGAAACTTAGCTCTTTTCTAGGATATAATGGGCGGATGTCACTCTACTACGATTTACACAGCCATTCCACCGCCTCAGACGGCACGTTGACCCCCACCGATCTGGTGCGCCGGGCCCACGAAAAAGGGGTCCAGGTGCTGGCCCTGACCGACCACGACACCACCGCCGGCTTCGACGAGGCGCGGAGCGAGGCCGACCGGGTCGGCCTGCGCCTGATCTGCGGTGCCGAGATCTCGGTCAGCTGGGGCAGCCACGAGGTCCACGTGGTCGGCCTCGGCCTCGATCCGCAGTGCGGCGAGTTACGGTTGGGCCTCGAAGCGGCGCAAAAGTTCCGTGCCTGGCGCGCCGAGGAGATGGGGCGGCGTCTGGCCAAGCGGCGCATCGAGGCGGCCTTTGACGGGGCCCGCGCGCTGGCCCCCGGCGCCCTGGTCACGCGCAGCCACTTCGCCCGTTTCCTGCTCGCCGAAGGGCATGTGAAGACGATGCAGGAGGCCTTCGACAAGTACATCGGCCGCGGCAAGCCGGGCTTCGTACCGGGCAAGTGGGCCGAGCTGGAGCAGGCGGTGGGCTGGATCCGCGATGCCGGCGGCCGCGCGGTGCTCGCCCACCCGGCGCGCTACAAGCTCACCGCCACCAAGCTGCGCGAGCTGATCGGCGCCTTCAAGGAGTGCGGCGGCGCGGCGCTGGAGGTGGTCTCCGGCAGCCACAGCCGGGACGAGACCTTCACCATGGCCAACCACGCCCGCAAGTTCGGACTGCTCGCCTCGCGCGGCTCCGACTATCACGGACCGGAGAACCCGTGGATCGACCTCGGCGCGCTGCCCGAGCTGCCGCGCGACCTCACCCCGGTGTGGG
This sequence comes from Endothiovibrio diazotrophicus, assembly GCF_054657215.1. NCBI lineage: Bacteria > Pseudomonadati > Pseudomonadota > Gammaproteobacteria > Chromatiales > Thioalkalispiraceae > Endothiovibrio > Endothiovibrio diazotrophicus. The sequence continues at coordinate 31,982 of NZ_BAAHXB010000059.1, read as the reverse complement.
CCGACTGGCCGGAGGTGGCCTGACCAGAAAGAGAGTGAACCGCAGATTAACGCAGATTTCCGCAGATGAATGCTCAGTCCAATCGGCGGAAATCTGCGTTAATCTGCGGTTCACTCAAATCTTTTTGTCTTTATTCGGACCTGACAACGATGACCCAGAACCCCCACTACGAACTGATCGGCGGCGAGGCGAAGATCCACGAACTGGTGGAGCGCTTCTATCAATTGATGGACACCCGACCCGAGGCGGCGGCCATCCGCGCCATGCACCCGCAGGACCTCGCCAGCTCGAAGGAGAAGCTCTTCGCCTTCCTCTCGGGCTGGCTCGGCGGCCCGCCGCTCTACATGGAGAAGTACGGGCCCCCGCAGCTGCGCATGCGCCACACGGGCTTTCCCATCGACGACGACGCCCGCGATCAGTGGATGAACTGCATGAAGCAGGCGATGGCCGACGTCGGCATCGACGAGAAGCTGCGCGGCGATCTCACCGCCGCCTTCCAGAAGACCGCCGATTTCATGCGCAACCGGATGTGACAACATCCGGTGGACAGCCCCCCACCCGACGCCGAGCCGAGCCACGCCAACGATGTCCGATCCCACGCCGAATCCCGAACCACCGCCCACCGCCGAGCAGCTGATTCGCGAAGGAACCGCGCACTTCCAGCAGGCGATGGCCTACCGCAACGAGATGAACATCCGCGTCGCCCGCCGGGTCACCTCGCTGATCCGCGGCCTGCTCTTCGGCGCGGTCGCCATCCAGCTCATCGGCTTCTTCCTGATCCGCCTGCTCACCGGCCACATGAACGACCTGATCACCACCGTGGACACCATGAACCGGCAGATGACCTCGATGAGCGGCGACATGGCGATCATGCGCCGGACCGTGGAACGGATGGAGCGCGACGTCCAGGCGGTGACCCCGATCACCACCGACGTCGGGAGGATGCGCGAAGAGATGGAGCGGATGGACGGCCATGTCGCCGCCATCGACCAGCGGTTGCAGCACGTCAACGGCAACATGGTGCAGATCGGCCAGGACGTCGGCGCCATGAGCCGGCATCTGGTGGTGATGCAGCGCAACATCGACCACATCGGCGGCAGCGTCCACCGGATGTCGGCACCGATGAAGATGTTCAACCAGATGAACCCCCTGCGCTGAAAAAGGGGCGCTGCACCGGAGCGACGCGATGACCGACACCCCCTCCTCCACCGACCTCTCTCCCGAGGCCGCCCGGGCCTACCGCGACGCCATGCGCCAGTTCGAGCAGCAGATGGCGGCGGTCGATACCGACACCCGCTCGATCGCCCGCCACACCACCTGGATCATCCGCACCGTCAGCGGCCTGACCCTGCTCACCGCCCTCTACCTCGGCTACACGGTGTTCATCCTCGGCGGCGACGCGAAGCGGCTCGCCGGCGGCATGGTGGAGATGTACCACCACCTCGGCACCATGACCGCCGACGTCGAGGGCATGCGCGCCTCGATGGTGAACATGGCGCCGCCGATCCACGGGATGCCGGCCATGGCCGAGGACGTACGGGCCATCGGCAACCACCTGACCCGCATCAACGACAGCGTGGGCGGCATCGACCACGCGCTGGACGGGGTGGACCGGCAGGTGACCGCCATCGGCGGCGACGTGCAGCGGATGAACGGCGAGATGATGCGCATGACCCGCGGCGTCGATTTCATGCGCTACGACGTCGGCGAGATGGCGCGACCGGTTCCGTAGATCCGGGCCCACCATGCCGCCCAAGCTCCACCTCGGCCTCGACCTCGGCACCTCCGGGGCGCGCGGCTGCCTCGTCGATGCCGCCGGACGCCAGGTGGCGGAAGCGTCAACGCCCCTCCCCCCGTCCACCGGCGAAAACGGCCGTCGTGAACAGCACCCCGAGGATTGGTGGCACGCCACCGTCACGGTGATCCGCGAACTCGCCGCCCGCAGTGAGCCGGCGTCCATCTCGGCGCTGGCCATCGACGGCACCTCGGGAACGGTGCTGCTGTGCGACCGGCAGGGCCGCCCGCTCTCCCCGGGGGTGATGTACAACGACCGGCGCGCCACCGCCGAGGCGGCGGAGATCGGCGCCTGCGCCCCCGCCGAGAGTGCCGCCCACGGCGCCGGCTCGGGACTCGCCAAGTGGCTCTGGCTGGAGCGCCACCACGACACCGCCGGCGCACGCTGGGTGCTCAACCAGGCGGACTGGATCGTCGGCCGATTGACCGGAAGGTGGGGGGCGAGCGACGAGAACAACGTACTGAAGCTGGGCTGGGACCCGCTGGCGCGCCGCTGGCCGGCGTGGCTGGAACGGCTCGCCCTGCCCACCCAACGCCTGCCCGCCCCCTTCGCACCGGGCACCCCGATCGCGCCGCTGCTGCCGGAGATGGCCGACACGCTCGGCCTGCCGCGGACGACCGCGCTGCACGCCGGCACCACCGACAGCACCGCCGCCTTCCTCGCCACCGGCTGTACCCGCCCCGGCGAGGCGATGACCGCGTTGGGCTCCACCCTGGTGGTGAAGCTGCTCTCCGAACGCCCGGTGTTCGCCCCCGCATACGGCGTCTACAGCCACCGCCTGGGCGACTGCTGGCTGGTCGGCGGCGGCTCCAACAGCGGCGGCGCGGCGCTAAAACAGCACTTCAGCGTGGCGCAGATGGAGACCCTCACCCCACACCTCCACCCCGACCGCCCCACCGGTCTCGACTACTACCCGCTCACCGCTCCCGGCGAACGCTTCCCGGTCAACGATCCCTACCTGCCCCCGAGGATGGAACCGCGCCCCGCAGACGACGCCGAATTCCTCCAGGGCCTGTTGGAGGGCATCACCGCCATCGAAGCCCGCGCCTACCGTCTGCTCGAAGAACTGGGTGCACCACCGGTCGTCTCGGTGCGCACCACCGGCGGCGGCGCGGCCAACCCCGCGTGGCGCGCCATCCGCCAGCGGCTGCTCGGCGTCCCGCTGTTGGAACCGCTCAGCCAGGAGGCTTGCTACGGGACCGCCCTGCTCGCCCTCGCCCGAAACGATCAGGCATTTCCCAGCCGCTCCAGCACCTGCGCCACCGCGGCGAAATCCCTGTCACCCAGACCGAGCGCCTCTCCCTGCTGATAGAGTTCCGAGACGCGGCTCGCACACGGGACCGCCGCGCCGCTCTCGGCCGCGGTCTCACACAGGAAGCGCATGTCCTTAGCCATGTGCTTTAGGGGGAACTGGGGCGGGAAATCACCGTCGCGGAACATCCCCTCCTTGAGTTGGAAGAGACCGTTGTTGAGCGGCCCGTTGGCCACCACCGCCTGCATCGTCTCCAGCGCCAGACCGCCGCGCAGGCCGAACTGCACCATCTCGGCGTAGCCCTCCATCATCACCCCGAGCAGCAGGTTGACCGCCAGCTTCATCGTCGAGCCCTGGCCGACCGCGCCGCAGTGGACGGTCTTCTTGCCGAGCACGGTGAACAGCGGCTCCGCCGTCGTCAGGTCCGCCACCTCGCCACCGGCGAGGATCACCAGCGAGCCCTCCTCCGCCGGCTTCTTCGAGCCGGAGACCGGGGCGTCGAGATAACGCAGACCGAGCCCCGCCAGGCGCGCCGCCGCCGCCCGCGCATAGGCCGGCGACACCGTGCTCATGTTGATCACCAACGTCCCCGGCGCCATCGCCCCGGCGGCCTGCCACAGCAGGGCGTCGATCGCCTCCGGCCCGGTGAGCATGACGATGACGGCATCACAGTTCCGCCCCAGCTCGGCGGGCGTGTCGGCCACCTTCGCGCCGGCCTCCTCCAGGGCCGCACAGGCCGCGCGGGTACGGTTGAAGAGGGTGACCGGATAGCCGGCCGCCAACAGGTTGGCGGCCAGCGCGCGGCCCATGATGCCGACACCGATCACACCGATACGCATCTCCATGGCGAACTCCTTCAGACGACAACGACGAGGTGACCCAACCCTTGATCAAGGGACCATTCAAGCGTGAATTATCGGCCAATATTACGATCGTTTCGCAACGCGACGACGAACTGCCGGTCATACTCCGGAGGGGCGGGGTGGCACGACCGGCCATCGAACCGCATCGCTTTGCGCCCTTCGCGTCTTCGCGCCTTTGCGTTGATAATGAGCCGCCCGAAAGAACCAGGAGTACGACATGGCCTTGGACAACCCCTTCTCCGGCGCCGCCGCCGCGCTGCGCGGCTTCGGCCTGATCTTCCGCTCCGGCCTGCGCCGCTACGTGATGGTGCCGCTGGTGATCAACCTGCTGCTCTTCGGCGGCGCGATCTGGTGGGGGCTGGTGGAGCTGGACAGCCTCAAGCTGTGGATCGACGGCCAGCTCCCCTCCTGGCTCGACTGGCTCTCCTGGCTGCTCTGGCCGCTCTACTTCCTGGCCGTCGCGCTGGTCGGCTTCTACACCTTCACCCTGGTCGCCAACGTCGTCGCCGCACCCTTCAACGGGCTACTGGCGGAGAAGGTGGAGCGGCTGCTCACCGGCCAGTCCCTGGAGGAGGGCGACGGCTGGAGCGATGCGCTGAAGGAGGCGATCCCGGCGACCCTCTCGGCGCTGGGCAAGCTCGCCCGCGGCCTGCTGCTGGCGATCCCCTTCCTGGTGCTGTTCCTGATCCCGGTGGTGAACATCATCGCCCCCTTCCTATGGCTCGCCTACGGCTCGTGGATGCTCGCCGCGGAGTACCTGGACTACCCGATGGACAACCACAAGATCCCCTACAAGGAGCAGCGCGGGATGCGCCGCCGGCGGATGCTCTCCACCCTCACCTTCGGCGCGGTGATAATGGGCGCCACGCTGATCCCGGTGGTCAATTTCCTGGTGATGCCGGCGGCGGTGGCGGGCGCCACCGCGCTGTGGGTATCCAAGCACCGGAGCTGAATCAGGCCTGAACCCTGGAGCGGAACTCCAGGGAGGCGATGAATTTACCCGCCTTGACTCTCCCGTTTCCTGGGTTAAACGTTGCTATACCCAACCATTTCAGGAGGGCAAGGCGCACCGCAATCCGATGTAGGAGCGGCCCCGAGGCCGCGATGGCGCGAAGTGCCCCAGCTTGCCGATACCGGCGGAGGTTACGGAAAGGGCGCCATCGCGGCCTCGGGGCCGCTCCTACAGGGTTTCCCCTTCTCCGGCGCTGCCAAACCGAGCCGAATTCACCGCCCGAGGAAATCCCCGATCCGCTCGACCCCCTCCCTCAGATTCTCCAATGACGTGGTATAGGCGATGCGCATGTGGCGCTCGGGCCGGTGGGCACCGAAATCACGGCCGGGGGTGAGGGCCACACCCGCCTCCTCCAGCAGGCGCTCGGCGAAGGCATAGGAGTCGTCGGTGAAGGCACCCACGTCGGCGTAGAGGTAGAACGCCCCCTCGGGGGTCAGCGGGATCTCGAAACCGAGCCCGCGGAGCGCCGGCAGCAGGTGGTCGCGGCGCGCCTGGAACTCGCGGCGGCGCGCCTCGGTGATCGCCCGGCACTCGGGGGTGAAGGCGGCCAGCGCCGCGTGCTGCGCCGGGGTGGGGGCGGAGAGGAAGATGTTCTGGGCCAGCTTGTCGATCGCCCGCACGTAGCCTTCGGGGGCGACGATCCAGCCGAGGCGCCAGCCGGTCATGCCGAAGTACTTGGAGAAGCTGTTGATGACGAAGAGGTCGTCACCGGCGGCCAGGGCGGTAAAGGGCTCGCGGTCGTAGACCAACTGGTGGTAGATCTCGTCGACGATCAGGGTGCCGCCGCGCCGCCGGCACACCTCGGCGATGGCGGCCAGCTCGTCGGCCGGGATCACCGTGCCGGTGGGGTTGGCGGGGCTGGCGGCGAGCACCGCCACGGCGGCCCCGTCCCCGTCGTCCCCCCAGTGGCGCTCGACCAGCTCCGCGGTGAGCTGATAGCCGCTCTCCGGCCCCACCGGAACGGCGCGGGTCTCGCCCTCGAACAGGCGCACGAAGTGGCGGTTGCAGGGGTAGCCGGGATCGGCCATCAGCACCCGCTCCCCCGGATTGACCAGCACCCCGAGGGTGAGCTGCAGCGCCCCCGAGGCGCCGGGGGTGACCACCACCCGGCCGGGATCGAGGTCGATGGCGAAGCGCTCCCGGTAGTGGCCGGCGATCGCCTCACGCAGCGCCGGCAAACCCACCGCCGGGGTGTAGTGGACCGCCCCCCGCTCCAAGGCCCCGATCCCGGCGCGCACGATCGGCTCCGGCGTGACGAAATCGGGCTCCCCCACCTCCATGTGGATAATCGACCGCCCCTGCGCCTCCAGGGCGCGGGCGCGGGCCAGCAGGTCCATCACGTAGAAGGGCTGGATCGCCTCCATGCGGCGGGCGATACGGGGGGAGATCATATGAGGAGGTCCGCAAATGAACGCGAATGAACGCGAATGAATACGGAAAAAGAGATCGGCGAATCGAAGATTCGCAAATAGTTGCGTTCATTCGCGTTCATTTGCGGACAAAAATTCTTCAACTGCGCAAGGCGGCGACGAGGTCGAGGTCGACCAGGGTGTGGCCGTGGGCGTCACCCTGAAAGACGCGGAAGGGGGCGTCCGGCTCGCCGAGGGTGTCGATCACCAGCAGGGCGCCGCTGAAATCGTCTTCCAGGGTGTAGCCGCAGGGGGTGACCACCGTGGCCAGCCCCGCCCCGCGGGAGGAGAGCAAGCCGTTGCGCGAATCCTCGAAGGCAACACACTGCGCCGCCGTCAGCCCCAACTCGGAGAGGGCCAGTTCGAAGATGTCCGGGGCGGGCTTCTTCGCCGGCACCACATCCCCCGCGGCGATCACCTCGAACCAGCCGGGGGACGCCTTGCCCAGGCAGCTCTCCAGCAGGGCGGTGACGTTGGCCGGGGTGGTGGTGGTGGCGATCGCCAGCCGCACCCCCTTGCCGCGCGCCTCGCCGATCAGCCGGGCGACGCCGGGGCGCAGCGGGATCCGCCCTTCGCCGAGCAGCCGGGTGTAGTGGGCGGTCTTCGCCTGGTGCAACCCGGCGACGAAGTCGTCGAAATCGGCAGGCCGCTTGAATTCGGTGTTGTAGCGCTCCAGATAGAAGCGGATGCGCTCCTTGCCGCCGGTCACCGCCAGCAGCTCGCCGTAGCGTTCCACCGACCATTCCCAGTCGAGGCCGGCGTCGGCGAAGGCGAGATTGAAGGCGACACGGTGGCCGTCGCGCTCGGTGTCGGCGAGGGTGCCGTCAACGTCGAAGATCAGGGCTTCGGGCATGCTCATGGATTCGCTGCTCTCCGCAAAGGATTCGGTTCACACACGGGCGGGCCGTTCGTCCCCTTGGAGGACTGCCGATCGACCCGACGCACGAAGCGGCTAAGCTTAGCAAGAGGCGGGTGGAGCGTGCACCTCACCCACCACCGGAGGTCGCCCGATGTTGAGGCGGACGACGGAATTTGATATAGATGGCGGGTTTTATTTCCGCGAATTTAGATCAGGAGACATTCATGCCCGCGAGCAAGAAGTCCAACTCCGAAATTACGGTGCTGAAGAGCTTCAAACCGTACAAGGCCAAGAAGGGCGAGGCGTACATGAGCGAGGAGATGTCGGAGCACTTCCGGCAGATCCTGCAGACCTGGAAAAAGGAGTTGATGGAGGAAGTGGACCGCACCGTGCATCACATGCAGGACGAGGCCGCCAACTTCCCGGACCCCAACGACCGCGCCACCCAGGAGGAGGAATTCAGCCTGGAGCTGCGCACCCGCGACCGCGAGCGCAAGTTGATCAAGAAGATCGACGAGGCGCTCACCTCGATCGACGACGAGGAGTACGGCTACTGCGAATCGTGCGGAGTGGAGATCGGTGTCCGCCGCCTGGAGGCGCGCCCCACCGCCACCCTGTGCATCGACTGCAAGACCATCGAAGAGATTCGCGAGAAGCAGGTCGGCACCTGAAAATCCGGGCCGGAAAGCGATCGGCGGGCAGAGCCCGCCGATCGCTTTCCGGCCCGGATTTTCAGTATGCGTGTTGCTTGGGCTGCCCTATGCGAATCCTTGTGCCATGAACGACGTCGTCTCTTCCGATCCCTACTATCTCGCCTTTCGCGGCAGCTTCAAGGGCGTGTTGCGCTGGCCGCAGCTCGATGCGCTGTGGAAGACGTTGCGCGGGCGGGCCGGGCTCGGGTGGTATGTCTATGCGGTGGGTGAGGAGCCGCCGGCGGAGACCGCGGCCGAGGAACGGCTCGTCCACTTCATCGAGGAGATCGACGAGCTGCTGCGACGCGAGCACGAGGAGGAGTATTGCGGCATCGTCTACACCGACTCCTTCGACGAACCCACCTACGTCAAGATCTTCGACCCCCACAACCTGGGGGTCTCCTGCGGCTTCAGCGAAAACCCGCCGCTGCCCGGCTGGATCCTCTCCCTCATCCCCCCCTGCGACCTGCCGGCGGCAATGCCCCACACCGGCTCACGCAAACGCTGGTGGAGGAAGATCTTCCGCTAGGAGCCTGTCGGGCTTAGGGGGATCGAGCGGCGGGAGTGGGAGAGCGACCCCAATTTTTCGAAAATTCGAGGAGAATAGTGAGCTATTTAACGAGGATTTTCGGAAAAGTGGGGCCGCTCTCCCGCTTTCGCAGCCGATTCATCCTAAGTCCGACAGGCTCCTAGTAGTCTGTCAAATGCCAAACGCAGGGCTGCCCGCGCCGGCGCAGGCAAAAAATGAGAACCCGGCGACATCCACTTCTTCGTTGCGCACACCACCGGAAAGGTCACGGCCGCCGACCTTGGCGGTGGAGGTCGGTACCTCGGCAACGGCGTCGGCACGCGGGCAAAAGGAGGGGGAGAACCCCAACTCCAGCAACGACAATCGCGCGCCGTTGAAGGTGACGAACCCCTCGTGGGTCACGTGCTGGGTCTCACCGGCATCGGCATCGCCCTCCACCTCCCCGTGACTCCCCGACATCATCTGCGCCAGACGGATTCCAAGCCAGTCCAGCTCGAACTGCGCCTCCGCCACCACCACTCCCATCGCCCGGATCATCTCCGGATACGGGACATCGCGCAGATCCTGCCCGATGATTCGTTTTCCCAAGCTCATGGTTCAGCCCTCCCGGCTATTTCAGCTTCTCGAACACTTCATCTATCCGTCCTACCCGGACGAACGACGCGGAAGTTCCCTATACCGACACCACATCGGCCTCGACGCCGGCCCGCCTCAGCTCTGCCTGGAGCCATAACGCCTGAGCTTCGCCGAAACTGCCGCGCACCCTCCCCCCAGCCGCCCCCGCCGCGGCGACTTCCGGGGAGAGCCCTCCCACCGTGCGCAGCAACCGCGCCACCACCTTCGAATCGCGCGTTGCCGGCAGCTCCAGGGCGAAGCGCCGGAAGGCGAGCAAGTGAACCGATGCCTCCGCACCCAACCCCGTCAGTTGCGCCACCGCCTCCATCGCCACTCCACGCGCGACGCCGCGGAGCAGCACCAGCGGCAAGCGGGAGGGGGCCTGCTCGGCCACCTCCCGGGGCATCCCGATCACCTCCGCCAGGTAGGCATAGAGCGCCTCCGAACCCTCCACCCGGTCGAGGCTGACGTCGAAACGCTGGAAATCATGACTCAGCAACCGCAGCGGGACGGCAATCCGCTGGAGGGGGGGCCACACCCGCCGAGCGGTCGACCAGTCGAGACCCGCGGCGATCAGCGCCCCCTCGTCGGCCACCTCGGCCACCCCGCCATCGGTTAGCACACGCGCCACACCGGCCCGCATCGCGGGCGGGGCTTCGCCGATGAAGAGATCGTAGAGCGCCTCCTGCGGACGGGAGACGTCCACCTCCACCCCCAGCGCGGAGAACCGGCGGGAAAGCGCCTCCACGGTCGCCGCGGAGACCGCGCCCATCAGCAATGCCGGTGAGGCGCAGACCAGCTTGCGCCCCTCCTCCAAGGAGCAGCCAAGCAGCTCCGAGACCAGCGCCGCCACCTCCCCGAGGCGCGCCGGATCCCGTACCGAGAGCGCCAAGTCGAACGCCCCCTCCCCTGGCTCGAAGGGGGCCTCGCAATGCAACGGCTCCACCACCACTCCGGTACGGCGTAGCAGCCCCGCCATCGCCTCGGCCACCTCCCGCTCCAACCCGTCGGCGAGGATCGACGGGGCTCGGTAGAGCAGGGAGGCGAGCTGTGCGGGAGGGAGGGAGGAGATCCGGCGGAGGGTGGGAATCAACGCCGCAGAGGCGTCGCCGATCGAATAGATCGCCAGCCGCCACTCTCCCTCTGGCGGACCCTCCACGGCTTCTGCGACGCGTCCCTGCGGCATGCGAATCGCTCCTTTATCGGAATGTGCTAATACTCTATCGAAAGCGCCCAACAGATAACAATCGGGGGATCGATGATTTTTCTGTAGGAAATAAAATACGCAATTTCCACGGATTTTCCTACGCGTATATACGTAAAATTTTCATGAAACCCAAAATGCCTCCTCCTTCGGCGGTCAGGGATATCACGACTCATCGAACACTGAAGACGCCACCTCCCGAGCGCAGACGGGTCAACGATCATGGGCGACCGTTGAACCACCCCGGACGCTGAAACTCGGGTAAGGTGTGCCGACGCACCGGTCGGCGCGTGGTGCGCCTCGTACCTCGGCACACCCATTTCCGCGTACGTTCACGGTAAAATCACCCATTCCACCGCCCCCTTGGATCCGATGCCCGCACCGCTCCCCCCCGGCTGCAACCCCGACTGTCCCGGCTGTGCCCACCGTGGCTGGGGGCGGGCGGCCAGCGAAGAACAGAAGACGGCGTGGCTCCGGCGACGGCTGGCACCATGGGCCGAACGGCTGGCGCCGCTGTGCGGGGTGGATGAGGAGACGGAACGCTGGGGCTATCGGGATCGGGCGACCCTGTCGGCGGAGTGGGACGGCCGGGCGTGGCGGCTGGGGCTGATGCGGCGCGACGGGCTGATCGCGATCCCCGACTGTCCGGTCCACTCCCGGCGAGTGCGACGGACCATCCGGTGCCTGAGCCTCGCGCTCCCTCCGGCGGATGCCCTGCCGCTGCTCTTTTTCGTCCAGTCCGGGGCGCAACTGGCACTGGTGGTGAAACGGGCGACGCCCCCCGACGTCGGCTGGATGACCCCACACCTGGAACGGGCGCTACGCGCCGCCGGGGTGGAGGGGATGTGGCTCCACTGTTTTCCGTCCGCCGGGCGGCGCAAGCTCTTCACCAAACGGGGTTGGCATCTGCTGTGGGGCGAACCCCGTTCGCGGGACGGCAGCGGACTGTGGCACGGCCCAGCGGCCTTCCAGCAGCTGCTCCCCACCCTCTACCGGACCGCCCTGGATGAGGCGGAGCGTTTTTTCGATCCGCAACCGGGAGATCAATTGATCGACCTCTACTGCGGCGGCGGCTCCTCCCTGGCCCGCTGGTGCCGGCATGGCACGAGATGCATCGGGGTGGAGCTGGCGGGGGAGGCGCTGGCCTGCGCGGCGCTCAACGCCCCCGGTGCCGAACGGCTGCGCGGCAGTTGCGAGACCCGCCTGCCGCAGCTCCGCCAGTGGCCGGAGGCAGAACGCCGCCGGCTGCTCTATCTCAACCCGCCGCGCACCGGCCTGGAAGCAGCGGTAACCGCCTGGGCGGCCCGCGAGTACCGGCCGGAGCGGATCGCCTACCTCTCATGCAGCGCCGGCACCCTCGCCCGCGATCTGGAGCAGTTCGAAGCGGCGGGATTCCGCGTGGAGCGGATCACCCCCTACGACTTCTTCCCCCAGACCTACCACGTGGAGACCCTGGCCCTGCTGAAGCGGGATTGAGATGGCGGAGTACTAGTTGGCCACCCGCAGCGGGGCGTTCTCCCCGGCGAGCCATTCGCGCAGCTCCCCCTCGGGGATCGGCTTGCAGAAGAGGAACCCCTGCGCCTCGTCGCACCCCATCCGGCGCAACTGCTCCAACTGGCCGTGGGTCTCCACCCCCTCGGCCACCACCCGCATGCCGAGACTGTGGCCCATGGCGATGATCGCCCGCACGATCGCCTCGTTCTGCGGCTTCTCCCCCAAGCCGTTGACGAAGGAGCGATCGATCTTCAGGGTATCGATGGGCAACCGGCTGAGGTAGCTGAGCGAGGCGTAGCCGGTGCCGAAGTCGTCCAGGGCGATGGAGACCCCCAACGCGTGGAACTGGTCGAGCATGCCGGCCGCCTCCTCGAAGTTCTCCATCAGCAGGCTCTCGGTGATCTCCAGCTCCAGCTGATGGGGCGCGATGCCGCCGCGCTCGATCAGCTCCCGCAGCGCACCCACCAGATCGCCGCGACGGAACTGGGCGGCGGAGAGGTTGACCGCCATGCGTAGCGGCCCGTCACCCAGCGAGGCGCGGAAACCGATCGCCCGCTCCAGGATCCACAGGCAGACCTCGACGATCAGCCCGGTCTCCTCCAGCAGCGGGATGAAGCGCCCGGGCATCACCAGTCCCAGCGCCTCGTTGTCCCAGCGCAGCAGCGCCTCCATACCCAACGGCTCGCCGTCGGCGATGGCCACCCGCGGCTGATAGACCAGGAAGAACTCCCGCCGCGCCAGGGCGTGGCGCAGCCGCCCCTCCATCTCCAGCCGCTCCTCCACCCAACGGGACATCCCGGCGGTGAAGAACTGATAGAGGTTGCCGCCCCGCTGCTTGGCCTGATACATGGCGGTATCCGCGCACTTCAACAACTCCATCGGCGCGGCGGCGTCCTGTGGATAGAGGGCGATGCCGATACTGGTGCCGATGAACAGCTCGTGGGAGCCGATGCGGAACGGGGCAGTGAGTGTATCGATCACCTTCTCGGCAACGGTGGCCGCCTCCTCCGTGTGGGCGAGATCCTCCAGTACCACGGTGAACTCGTCGCCGCCGAGGCGCGCCACCGTATCCCCCTCGCGCAGGCAGCCGGTGAGGCGCCGTGCCACCGCCTGGAGCAGCTTGTCGCCGGTCTCGTGGCCGAGGCTGTCGTTGACCGCCTTGAAGCGGTCCAGATCGAGGAACAGCAGCGCCACCAGATGGTGGTGTCGGTGGGCGTGGGCCACCGCGTGCTCCACCCGGTCGAGCAGCAGGGTGCGGTTGGGCAGGCCGGTCAGCTCGTCGTGGTGGGCGAGGTAGTCGAGGCGCTGCTGGATCTCCACCCGCTGGGTGATGTCCTTGCCGGTGGCGACGAAGTGGACCATCGAGCCGTCGCTCTCGCGCAGCGGGGTGATGGTCTTCTCCTCGTAGTAGAGTTCGCCGTCCTTGCGCCGGTTGACGAAGACGTTGCGAAAGCTCTCGCCGGCGAGGATGGTGCGCCACAGCGCCTGGTAGAACGCCTCCTCGTGGCGCCCCGACTTGAGCAGGTTGTTGTCGCGGCCGACCACCTCCTCACGAACGTAGCCGGTCATCTCCTCGAAGGCGTGGTTGACGTAGGTGATCACCCCCTCGGCGTTGGTGATCACCACCGAATCGCCGGTCTGCTCCACCACCTGGGTGAGCTGCTCACGCTCGATGATCTCCCGATGGAGCCGGAGGTTGGCCTCACTCAGCTCGGCGGTACGCCGCTCCACCCGCCGCTCCAGGTCGTTGTGGGAGAGGCGCAGCGCCTGCTCGGCCAGCTCACGGCCCGACTCCTCGCGGCGGATCAGCGCCAGCATGATCAGCGAGATCACGACAAATCCGGCGAGCACCCCGATCCCCCGCGACACCAGCCGCTCGGTCAAGGCCGTGCGCAACCCCGCCGAAGGGAGGTCCGCCACCCGCCATTCGGTCCCCTCCACCGGCATCGAGGAGACGATGTGGCTCACCTGCTCGGCGCTCAGCCGCTCCGCCCCGGCGAGGCCGTCACGGCCACCGCCGGCGCTCACCTCGATCATGTGCTCACGGTCCCCGTTGAGCAGGAACAGGCGGTGTCCCGGCACCTGGTTGCGGGCCAGCACCTCGGCCAGCAGCCGCGGATCGAAACTGACGTGGAAGACCCCCAGAGAGTCGTCGGCGAAACGCCACGGCACCTGCACGTCGAAGTGATAACGCTCCGCACCGGGGTGGAGCGCCAGCCCCTGCTGCCGGTAGTTGCGGACGAAGCGCCGGATCTCCTCGCGGCAGCGCTTCCCCACCCTCACCCCGTCGGGGTCGGTGAGCACCTCGCCGTCGGCGTCGGCCAGGGCAAAATCGATGAAGCCGGGGAAATAGTGGGCGATCTGGGCGGAGACGATCCCCTGCAACTCCTCGTCGTCGGGGTAGTCGGCGATGGTGCGAAAGAGCCCTTCGTTCTGGTCGGCGAGCATCTGCAGGCCGTTGCGGATGCCGACGAACAGCATCCGGATCTCGCTGGCCGAACTCTGTACCGAGTGCTCGCCGATCCGCTCGTGATAGGCGGTGAACGCCCCCAGGCTGCGCCCGCCGCTCCATACCAGCACCGCCGCGGCCATCACCAGGACCAGCACGGAGAAGAGCAGCGGATACCCCATCAGGCGCGCGCGCATCGGCAACCCAAGACTCCCTTGTTCCCTGTTTCGGGTCACCCGCCCCACCGCGCGGACGACGACCTCGCCTCGAATGACCGCCGTTTCCGGCAGCCTGACCGGAACAGAATAAACCGGTGACCTGCGCGGTCAACCACTTCACTTTATTAACGTTTTCTAAAGGTTAGCGGAGATTTCACCGCCACCACACCAAGCTGTAGGAAATACCCCAGGATGTGCAGGAAAAAACCTACGTTTGTGTAGGAAAAATACCCGGTACAATATATTAATTTACTTATACAATAACGTTCCAATGCTCCACAAAAAGGTAAACTATTCTTGTAATATAAGAAGTTACGAAATATTCGGCGGCATATTCGGCGGCGCCATTGACCGCCAGGAAGAAAACGATGAAGAAGAGCTACACCCTGCGGGCCGAGGCCCACTTCGAGAGCGGCGAGGTCGATGCCCAGCACCGTCAGCTGACCAAGGCGATGAGCGACCTGCGTCGCCGCATCGACCGGTACGACGACGCACGGGCCGCCGAGGAACTGGAGGAGTTCATCCAGTACCTGAACTCCTACTTCCTCTACCACACCTTCACCGAAGAGAAGCTGATGTTCGACAACCAATACCCCGGCGACGCCTACTTCGAGCACCAGCGGGAGCACAAATCGATCGTCCTCGATCTGCTCAAACTGATGGAGGGCGAAACCCCGCGCAACCACCTGCGGATCACCGCCACCGCCCCCAAGGAGCGCGCCCGGCAGCTGATCGACGGCTTCGAGCAGTGGCTACACCGCCACATCGAGGACCTCGACCGCAAACTCCTGGAGTTCCTGCGCACCAAAGGCGCCTGAACGCGCCCGACAAAAAAAGGACCCGCAGCAAAGCCACGAGCCCTCTTCACCCAATGCTCCCTTTTCCCCCTCCACTCCCCCCCGCCGCCACTCCGGCGCAAGGGGGGAAAAGGGAGCGTCAGACGATCTCCACCAGCTCCAGGGCGAAGGTGAGATCCTGCCCCGCCAGCGGATGATTACCGTCGAGGGTCACCGACTCGTCGTCGAAGGAGACCACGGTGACCACCACCGGCTGGCCGTTGGGCGCGGCGGCCTGCAACTGCATCCCCTCCTTGACCTCGATCTCCTCGGGGATGGCGCTGCGCGGCACGGCCTGAATCGCTTCGTCGATCCGCTGCCCGTAGGCCTCGTCGGCGGGAATGGTGACGCTCTTGGAATCGCCCACCGCCATGCCGGTCACCGCCGCATCGAAGCCGGGGATCACCTGACCGCCACCGATGGTGAACTCCAGCGGATCGTTCCCCTGGGAGGAGTCGAACTGGCTCCCGTCGCTGAGGGTGCCGGTATAGTGGACGCGAACCGTATCGCCGCTCTTTGCCTGACTCATAATTGCTCCTTCCATTTGTGGGGAGGCTCCGCTCCCCGGTTTTCGTGGAGAGCCCCGAAGGCCCGCGCACTCGCACGAAGGCGGTACCGACGAACCAGAGAACAAGCGTTCGAGACGTGAGTGGGTATTGTAGACCATCGGCGTCGGAGATCGCGTATCAGACGTCAGGACGATGCCCGGGCCGGATTTCACGTCAACGCGTCCTTTAACCCTATTTTCCATCCCGGCCCCTTTCCCAACCATCGGCACGGCGGCGAGTCTTCGGGAAGGGTATCCGCACCCCTGCCCCCGCAGCTTCCGCTCACGTCGCGGCGGTGGCAGCGAACCACCCCCGGCGGGCATAATGGCGCCCCTTCGCCCCAACGACTGCAGAGGTGTCCCATGACCAAACACTACGACCTGATCGCCATCGGCGGCGGCAGCGGCGGCCTGTCGGCGGCGGAGCGCGCCGCGATGTACGGCAAGCGCGCCGCGGTGGTGGAGATGAACAAGCTGGGCGGCACCTGCGTCAACGTCGGCTGCGTGCCGAAGAAGGTGATGTGGAACGGCGCCCAGGTCGCCTCGGTTCTCAAGGAGGCGAAGGGCTACGGCTTCGACGTCACCGTCCACGGCTTCGACTGGAAGACCCTCAAGGCGGGCCGCGACGACTACATCAACGGCATCCTCGACTGGTACGGCAGCTACCTCAAGGACTCCGACATCGACCACCTCCAGGGGCGCGCCAAATTCGTCGGTCCGAAGACCCTGGAGGTGAACGGCGAGCGTTACAGCGCCGACCACATCGTCATCAGCCCCGGCGGCGAGCCGGTCGTCCCCGAGGTCCCCGGCGCCGAATTCGGTATCGACTCCAACGGTTTCTTCGAGTTGGACGAACTGCCCGACCACGTCGCCATCGTCGGCTCCGGCTACATCGCGGTGGAGATCGCCGGCCTGCTCAACGCCCTGGGCTCCAAGGTGACCCTGATGCTGCGCGGCCACCAGGTGCTGCGCCACTTCGACTCGATGCTGCGCGAGGGACTGATGGAGGAGATGCTGGCCGACGGCATCGGCATCCTCTCCGAGGTGCACATCGCCGCGGTGGAGCGCCAGGAGGACGGCGCGCTGTGCATCCGCACCCGCGGCGGCGAGTGCCACAGCGGCTACGACCAGCTGATCTGGGCGGTGGGGCGCCGCCCGCTGACCGATAATCTGGGCCTGGCAGAGGCCGGCGTCGAGGTCGACGAGCGCGGCTTCATCCCCACCGACGAGTACCAGAACACCAACGTCCCCGGGGTCTACGCGCTGGGCGACTGCACCGGCCAGATCGCCCTCACCCCGGTGGCGATCGCCGCCGCCCGCCGCCTCGGCGACCGCCTCTTCGGCGGCAAGCCGGAGCGCAAGATGGACTACGACAACGTCGCCACGGTGGTCTTCAGCCACCCGCCGATGGGCACCGTCGGCCTCTCCGAGGAGCAGGCGCGCAAGGAGCACGGCGACGCGGTGAAGATCTACCAGACCCGCTTCACCCCGATGTACCACGCGCTCTCCGGCGGCCACACCAAGATCGGCATGAAGCTGGTCTGCGTCGGCGCCCAGGAGAAGGTGGTGGGGTGCCACATCATCGGCCCGGGGGCCGACGAGATGCTGCAGGGCTTCGCCATCGGCGTGCGCCTCAACCTGCCCAAGCGCGAATTCGACGACACCGTCGCCATCCACCCCACCGCCTCCGAGGAACTGGTCACCATGCGGTGACGGGGTTCTGATTGAGGCGCTGAGAAGGAACGCGGAGGACGCAAAGACGCAGAGAAGAACACAGATATTGCTTGGTGTAGGAGCGGCCCCGAGGCCGCGATTCTTTCAGAACATCGCGGCTGCTCCCACACCAGCAATCGATCTCTATCTCTGCGTTCTCCGCGCCTCTGCGTCCTCCGCGTTTCAAGCACCCATGCGTACAAGAACCCTGATGGTCCAAGGCACCACCTCGGACGCCGGCAAGAGCGTGCTGGTGGCCGGGCTGTGCCGCGTGCTGAAACGGCGCGGGGTGAAGGTGGCGCCGTTCAAGCCGCAGAACATGGCGCTGAACAGCGCGGTCACCGCCGAGGGCGGCGAGATCGGCCGCGCCCAGGCGGTGCAGGCGCAGGCCGCCGGGGTCCCACCCCACACCGACATGAACCCGGTGCTGCTCAAGCCCAACACCGACGTCGGCGCCCAGGTGATCATCCACGGCCAGCCGCTGGACACCATGGACGCCCGCGCCTACCACGACTACAAGAGCGTCGCCATGGCCGCGGTGCTGGAGTCCCACGGCCGCCTGCTGGAACAGTACGAAACCATCGTCGTGGAAGGGGCCGGCAGCCCCGCGGAGATCAACCTGCGCGACCGCGACATCGCCAACATGGGCTTCGCCGAGGCGGTGGACTGCCCGGTGATCCTGATCGCCGACATCGACCGCGGCGGGGTCTTCGCCCATCTGGTGGGGACCCTGGAGCTGTTGAGCGCGAGCGAGCAGGCGCGGGTCGTAGGCTTCGTCATCAACCGCTTCCGCGGCGATCTCTCGCTGCTCCAGCCGGGCCTCGACTGGCTGGAGGCGCGCACCGGCAAGCCGGTGCTCGGCGTGCTTCCCTACCTCCACGGGCTGCACATCGAGGCCGAGGACGCGGTGCCCCGCGAGCGCCCCGCGGGGGGCGAGGGGCGGCTCAAGGTGATCGCCCCGGTCACCCCGCGGATCAGCAACCACACCGACTTCGACCCGCTGCGCCACCACCCGCAGGTGAGCTTCCACTTCGTCGGCCCGCGCGAGCCGATCCCCGCCGCCGACCTGATCGTCCTGCCCGGCAGCAAGTCGGTGCGCGCCGACCTCGAGTGGCTGCGCCACCACGGCTGGGAGCCGGCGATCCGCCGCCACCTGCGCTACGGCGGCAAGCTGATCGGCATCTGCGGCGGCCTGCAGATGCTCGGCCGCGCGGTTCACGACCCGCTCGGGCTGGAGGGGCCCGCCGGCAGTCTGGAGGGGTTGGGACTGTTCGACTACGAGACCACGTTGCGGGAGGGCAAGCGGCTGGAGCAGGTGGCGGGGTGGCTCAGCCTGGAGGAGGTGGCGGTAACCGGCTACGAGATCCACGCCGGGATCACCGAAGGCCCCGCCCTGGCCCGCCCCGCGGTGCGCCTGGTGGGGCGCGACGACGGCGCCCTGTCGGCAGACGGCCAGCTCCTCGCCAGCTACCTCCACGGCCTGTTCGACAAGCCGCAGGCGTGCGACGCGCTGCTGCGCTGGGCCGGCCTGGAGAACCCCGAGACCCCCGACTACGAGGCGCTACGGGAACGGGAGATCGATCGCCTGGCCGACGCCATCGAGCAGCACCTGGACCTCACCCGCCTCCCCCTCTCGCTACCACGCTCCGCGTGGTAACCAGCGCTTCTTTTCCCCCGCCCGTCCTCCCGCTCCTCGTTACCACGCTCTGCGTGGTAACGCGCCACCCCGACGCTCTGCGTCGTCCCCCGGCAACCGACGCAGGACGCAGAGCGTCCAAGGTGACCGGTTACCACGCGGAGCGTGGTAACCAGAGGTTCTTTTCCCCCCTTCCCGCTCCTCGTTACCACGCTCCGCGTGGTAACGCGCCACCCCGACGCTCTGCGTCGCCCCCCCGGCAACCGACGCAGGACGCAGAGCGTCCAAGGTGACCGGTTACCACGCGGAGCGTGGTAACCAGAGGTTCTTTTCCCCCCTTCCCGCTCCTCGTTACCACGCTCTGCGTGGTAACGCGCCACCCCGACGCTCTGCGTCGTCCCCCGGCAACCGACGCAAGACGCAGAGCGTCCAAGGTAACCGGTTACCACGCGGAGCGTGGTAACCAGGGCTTGCAGGCCTTACCAATCCCGACAAACCGGCAGCAGCCCCTCCTCCCCCGCATAGACCCGCGCACTCGAATAGCGCCAATGCACCGGATCGTCCACGTACCCCCGCCGCACCGGGTTGTAGTGGATGTACTCCAGCTTCTGCCGCAACATCTGCGCATTCTGGATCAACTGCGGACGGCTTCCCTCCTGCCAGACCTGATGGTCCCGGTCCCCCAAACGCTCCGCCCGCACGGTGCGCAACAGACGCAACGTCTCCCGCTCCCCCTTGCGCTGGAGCAGCTCCACCACCCCACGGGCGGTAAACGACTTGAAGGCACGCAACTCCCGCGAAAGATCCCCCGCCGAGGCGACCAGATGGAGATGATTCTCCATCACCACGTACCCGTAGAGACGCAGGCGCGCCCGGGCGTGGAGCCAACCGAGGGAATCGAAGATCAATGCCGCCGCCTCGGGACGGGCGAACAGCGGCAGCCAGCGAACGATGGTGCAGGTCAGGAAATGGGGCTGGTCGGGGAGGGTGATACGGTAGCGGGTGCGTCCCATCGGCGTCGGCCTGCTTCCTTGGCGAAGAACAGGTCCGAGTCTAGAACCAACGACCGAGACACACAATAAGACAGACGAAAAACAACACAAAAAGTAACGAATGACGCGGAGCGTCCAAGGTGACCGGTTACCACGCGGAGCGTGGTAACCAGAGGTTCTTTTCCCCCGCCCTCCCTCCTACTCCTCGTTACCACGCTCCGCGTGGTAACGCGCCACCCCGACGCTCTGCGTCCTCCTCCGCCAACCGAAACCGGACGCAGAGCGTCCGAGGCAGCCGGCTACCACGCAGCGCGTGGTAGCCCTCAGTCGCCCTCCCGATCGACGATACCGAGGGAGTGCTTGCCGTGGAGCCGCGTCGGGTCCCCCTCCAGACTCGCCATCATCGCCCCCATCTCGGCGATGTTCTCCATCACCGTATCCAGCCCCTGGGCGTCGTTGAGCAGCAGCAGCGCGGGGGTCCCCGACTCGGAGAGGGTCAGGTCGTGGCCGAATTCGCCGACCCGCACCTCCGCCAGCTCCTTCACCCCCACCACCACCTGGGTCTCGTCGTCCCAGGCGATCACCTCCAGCTCGGGAGGCAGGGCACTCAGCTTCTCGATCAGATCCGCGACGTTCATGTCGGAACTCCGGTGTTTGGAGATGGGTTGAGGGTTGGGGGCAAAGGTAACAGGGATCCCCCGGGAGTGCCATGAAACGGTAACGATAAAAAACGGGCGCCGCCAGGCGCCCGAATCCACGCCGCGGCGCGGCGCGCTACATCCCCATCTCCAGGTCGGCGGCCACCGCGTCGATCCCCGCCTGGGCGCACGCCTCGTCGATCTCGCCCCCTGGCGCGCCGCTCACCCCGACCCCGCCGAGGAAGACGCCCCCCGCCTGGACCGGCAGGCCGCCGGCCGAAACCAGCAACGGCTCGTGCTTGCCCACCCCGTAGGAACCGGGGAAGCGCCCCACCAGGGCGGAGGTGGCGGCCATGAAGGACATCGCGGTATAGGCCTTCTTGCGGCTGATGTCGATGGTCAGGTCGGGGGCCAGCACGTCACGCAGCATCACCTGCGGATTGCCGCCGCGGTCGACCACCGTGACACCGATCTGGATCCCCTTGGCCCGACACGCCTCGATCGCCCCCTTGGCGATGGCCAGCGCCGTCTCCATGGTCATCCGCTGGATGCTGACCACCATCCGCTCCTCGGCTTGGGCCGGCGTGCCGGCGACGACGGCCAGGCCCAGCAGGGCGGCAAACACTCGTTTCTTCATCGCAATCACTCCCCTTGTCCGTTGTTCGTGTAGGGGATTGATACCAGATCGGCGGCGGGGGGCCCAGTAGGGAGAACCCGCACAGCCGGTGCCCCGCCGCCCGCGGCGCCGGCTCAGCGGGTCGACGGGGCGTCGGCCTCCTCGAACCCGCGGACCACCGCCGCCACCTCCGGATGGGACTCCAGGGCCACCTGGACCGAACGCAGCGCGGCCGGCAGCCCCACCCCCAGCTTCCACGGCACCTCCGCCCCCAGCTCCACCGAGGCGAGCACCTCCAGCAACGAACAGCAGACCGCCGCCGTCTCCCCCAGGGTGGGGCGGATCAGCGGATTGACCGCCCCCCCTGCGCCCGACACCACGCCAATCTCCTCCGTCATCCCATCCCCTCCCATCGGGCGGGCGCTGCCGGTTGCAGCGCCCGAGTCCATACCAATGCCGGTGCCACCGGAAAGATCGCGGCGGGCACATCCGGCCCCAGGCAACCAAAAACACTAACATTGTTATCCGGTCATGACTTTTACGCAATACAAAGACATTGATTTGATCTCCACGCATTGATTAGGCCCTGCCACGAAATCACGCTTGACGCATCAATCAAGGGATTTTTGCGTAAAAGACATGAGCAAGCGTGACGACAAGAGCCACCCACTCCACTTTCACGTAGCCTCTCGCCTTCAATTGGCACGCGAACTGGCGGGCCTTCCGGGGCAGGACAAGATGGGAGCAATCGCCAGCGTAGAGGCCAGCAGCATGAGCCGCATGGAGAGCGGCGAAAACATGATCAACGTGGTCCAGCTCTACCGCCTCGCGCGAGCCTATGAACTCCCGATCTCCTGGTTTTTTGAAGAGTTTGACGAACCACCGGATGAGCGGGAGCGCATCCGCGCCATCCTGCAGAAGGAGCCGGGGGCGTGGAGCGCGGCCAGCTGCGACGAACGGGAGGCGGGGCTGCTCGCCATCTGGCGCGCCCTGCCCGACGACGAGCACCGCCGCCGGCTGCTCAACCTGATGGAGCTGCTGGTCCACGCCCGTCCGTGACGGCAGGCCCCTTGCCCGCCGCCGCGGGATCGGCCACCATGGAGCGGCGCGGCGGCCCGATCCGCCCCGCCGCGGTTTTGCGAGCGGTCCAGTGGTGCCGGATTTCCGGGGGGACCGCTCGCAAAATCGCAGCTCTTTGAAAAACGGAAAGAAAACAGCACCTGCCAAACGGCTGGAAGGGGTCAAATCTGTGGATAACTTTTTCGCCCACAGGGACCGCTCGCAAAACGGGCCTGAAACCCTTGCGCCACAAGGGCTCCAAACGGGTCCCTATTCCCCGGTTTTTTGCCGGGGCCTCATTGAAGCGAGCAGGTTGGTGCCGTAAATGTACTTCTTGGGGACCTATTCCCCGGTTTTTTGCCGGGGCCTCATTGAAGCGCGATTCTCGTAGAGGTGACCAACGATCAATTTCAGCCTATTCCCCGGTTTTTTGCCGGGGCCTCATTGAAGCACCCATGATTTTGCGAACCAGTCGGTCACCGCCGTTTCTATTCCCCGGTTTTTTGCCGGGGCCTCATTGAAGCGGATTCTCAGAAGATATGTCTAATGTTTTAATGTCGGCACTATTCCCCGGTTTTTTGCCGGGGCCTCATTGAAGCGGCCACAGGCCGCGTGGTTGCTGCGTTTCCGCTTGCCCTATTCCCCGGTTTTTTGCCGGGGCCTCATTGAAGCGCCGTCTTACCGATCTCGCCACCCCTGACCGCCTCCGCTATTCCCCGGTTTTTTGCCGGGGCCTCATTGAAGCAACTGGAGGTTGGGCACCCGGTGCATCGGGCCGGCGGCTATTCCCCGGTTTTTTGCCGGGGCCTCATTGAAGCACGCCATCAAATCTATTACTCGTTACAGATATACCATCTATTCCCCGGTTTTTTGCCGGGGCCTCATTGAAGCTCGGCGGTGTCCTTCATAATGTCGGCCATCTTGCCGCTATTCCCCGGTTTTTTGCCGGGGCCTCATTGAAGCACGCCTTCCAGCAGCCGCTTTCGCCTGAGCAATAAACTATTCCCCGGTTTTTTGCCGGGGCCTCATTGAAGCTGGTGTCCGATCATGCGGGCCAGGTCGAGCACGTCGAGCTATTCCCCGGTTTTTTGCCGGGGCCTCATTGAAGCGCACCTCCGGCGACGAGGGCACCGCCGACCTCCTCGGCTATTCCCCGGTTTTTTGCCGGGGCCTCATTGAAGCATGAGCCGTCCGATGCGTTGGGTGTGGTGCTGCTGCTGCTATTCCCCGGTTTTTTGCCGGGGCCTCATTGAAGCCAGGCCCATCGGCGCGATGATCGCCGCCCACGAACGCTATTCCCCGGTTTTTTGCCGGGGCCTCATTGAAGCAGGCGTACCGGCCACGATCAATGGAGAGCCGCACCCTATTCCCCGGTTTTTTGCCGGGGCCTCATTGAAGCGCCTTGGTGAGCTGACCGAGGGTGCGCAGATTGGCCCCTATTCCCCGGTTTTTTGCCGGGGCCTCATTGAAGCGGCTGTGGGACGGTGATGAAGTCGATCTCCACCGCCCTATTCCCCGGTTTTTTGCCGGGGCCTCATTGAAGCTGTAGCGTGGTGACTCTCAGCCCGTCGATGCTCACGTCCTATTCCCCGGTTTTTTGCCGGGGCCTCATTGAAGCATGAGTTGTCGCTAATAACGGGAACCACTAAATCGCTATTCCCCGGTTTTTTGCCGGGGCCTCATTGAAGCCGGATGAGCACGCGGAATAGCGCCACGAATAGCGCTCTATTCCCCGGTTTTTTGCCGGGGCCTCATTGAAGCTGGGTGGAGATGATGCGAATCTTCCCACCCCAAATGCTATTCCCCGGTTTTTTGCCGGGGCCTCATTGAAGCCTCCACCTGACTCAAAGAATCTGGTTATGACGCTCCGCGTCGTAACCACTCTTTGGACGCTCTGCGTCCACTCCGGCGTCTCGGCGGAGTGCCCCATCCGGCACGACGCAGAGCGTCGAGCGGCCAACCGTGACCACGCGGAGCGTGGTCACGAGAGGGGGGAGTGGTTTCTGGTTAGGACGCTCCGCGTCGTAACCACTCTTCCGGACGCTCTGCGTCCACTCCGGCGTCTCGATAGAGTGCCCCATCCGGCACGACGCAGAGCGTCGAGCGGCCACCCGTGACCACGCGGAGCGTGGTCACGAGAGGGAGGGGGATTCTGGTTATGACGCTCCGCGTCGTAACCACTCTTCCGGACGCTCTGCGTCCACTCCGGCGTCTCGGCGGAGTGCCCCATCCGGCACGACGCAGAGCGTCGAGCGGCCAACCGTGACCACGCGGAGCGTGGTCACGAGAGGGGGGGGTGGGTGGTTTCTGGTTAGGACGCTCCGCGTCGTAACCACTCTTTCGGACGCTCTGCGTCCACTCCGGCGTCTCGGCGGAGTGCCCCATCCGGCACGACGCAGAGCGCCGAGCGGCCAACCGTGACCACGCGGAGCGTGGTCACGAGAGGGGGGGTTCTGGTTAGGACGCTCCGCGTCGTAACCACTCTTCGGACGCTCTGCGTCCACTCCGGCATCTCGGCGAAGTGCCCCATCCGGCACGACGCGGAGCGTCGAACGGCCAACCGTGACCACGCGGAGCGTGGTCACGAGAGGGGGGGGTTCTGGTTATGACGCTCCGCGTCGTAACCACTCTTCGGACGCTCTGCGTCCACTCCGGCGTTCCGGCTCTGCGCCCCGCTCAGCACGACGCAGAGCGTCGAGGCAGCCCGTTACCACGCAGAGCGTGGTAACGAGGGGAAACCACACCTTATTCCCCAGCTCTTTGCCGGGGCCTCATTGGCGCACCGGCTCCCGGAAGATTCTCCGCACTCTCCGGCGGGGCGGCCCTTAGGCTGCGATGGAGGCGGAGCAGGTTGCTTCGGTTGCGGATAACGGCGGGAATGGCGGCGGCGCCATCGCGGTCTGAAGGCCACTCCCACAGGCGAGGATGTCACCACGGACCAGTAGAAGTACGTAGGCTGGGTTGAGCGCCGGCGTAGCCCAACGGGCGCCTGGAAGGTCCTCCGCCCCGTATTTGCGCGATGTCTGGCGGGGCCGGCTCAGCAGCACTCCTCTTCGAGCTGCATCAGCAGCTCCAGCGCCTCTTCGTCCTCCCAGGTCTCGAACAGCTCGCGCACCTGGTTGATGTTGGAGTGGATCAGGAACAGGTCGTCGGGGGCGGGGCCGGAGCCGGAACCAGCACCGCCCTGGCGCTTCTTGGTGAAGTACTGCCAGAAGACGTTGTTGCGCTCCGGGATCTCCAGGTGGCGCTCGATGTGCTCCATGATCCGGCGGGCGTTGCCGTCGCAGTCGATGTCGACGAAGGTGATGTAGCGGTCGGTGACCGGCCGGGTGGTGTCGTTGGTGTGGGGCATGGGGCTCTCCTCCGGGTCTATCGCGAGGGGAGAGTGTAGCGGGCCGCACCCCGGCCGTCCGTCGGCCGGCCGACACTCACTCCCGGCGGTAGAGCCCCTCCAGCGCCTCCCGCGAGCGGATCAGCAGGCTGCGCCGCCCCTGGCGCTGGATGATCCCCTCGCGCTCCCACTGGTTGATCAACGAGGAGACGGTCTGGCGGGTGCTGCCGAGCAAGCTGGCAATCTCCTCCATGCCGAGTTCCATCGGCACCTGCCAGCCGTCGTCGCGCCGCTGCCCGCGCCGCTCCACCAGGCCGATGAGGAAGCGCGCGAGGCGGGCGGGCACCTCGCGGAAGGCGAGGTCCTCGATCAGCGTCACGGCGTTGGCCAGCAGCCGGCCGAGCACCCGCATCATGGCCGGGGTGACGCTCGGGTCGGTGGCCAGCTTGCGGGCGAACGCCTCGGTCTCCATCACCCAGATGGCACTCGGCTCGACGCTCTCGACGTAGGTCGGGGTGTGGGTGGTGTAGATGTCGCCGCTCTCCAGGAAGCTCAAGGTGAGCTCGCGGCTCTCGCCGGCGAGATAGACCCGCAGGCGCCCGGAACGGACGATGAACACCTGGTTGCGCGGACTCCCCGGGGCGCTGAGCAGGTGACCTTTGGGCAACGCCTTCAGCTCGAAGCCGGCGAGCAGTCCCTCGGACTCCCGGATCAGGTCGGCGAGGTTGGTGGCGGTGGGCGGGGACATGGTCTGCCCAGTGTACTACCAGTGCTCGGTCTACCTGACAGCGTGGCTGTCCACTGCAGCGCAGAGGGGAGCGGAGATCTTCCGAGCGAGCGTTGGGTGAGAGGAAGCCGGGAGTGGCATTGAGGTGTACGCGAGCGTTCAGACGCGCTGCCCTCGTTTGACACGGCGCCCACGGGGCGCCGTGTCAAACGAAACTGCCACCGATAAATTCACTCCGCGCGAGCGAACGAAGAGCAAGCGCCTTCCACATCGGCACAGGACCAGGAGGCTGCCGCAGGATTCACGACGCGGGCGGGAGGGGCCCCAACGGGGTCTACGCCGCCCGCGCGCGCCCGGCGCCAGTGCTGAGGCGCGGGGCGATGGTCAGCAGCAGGTCGGCGGGGTGGATCCCCCGCTCCGCGGCCCAGCGGCGGAACGACGGGTCCTCGCTGAACAGACTCCCCTCGCGGCCGTGGCCGCCACCGGGACGGTCGTAGAGCCGCCACGGCTGGCCGCGGCGGCGCCAGTAGTCGTAGTAGGCGACAAGCGCGTCCAGATCGACCGCGCCCGGCTCGCCGGGGCGGTGGAAGTGGAACAGTTGTGCCAGCTCCTCGACCATGTTGAAGGCGGGCAGCACGCGCGCCTCCAGCGCCTGCGCCACCAGCCGCCCGCCGCGGCCGGCGCGGGCCATCCATGAGAGCCAGCTGATCCAGTGGGCGTCGTAGCGGGTGGATTCGGCGACGCGCAACTGCACCGCCTTCTTCAGCTCGAAGGCGAAGAGGCGATCGCGGTGAGCGTCGCCCTCGCCCGGCCGGCGCCACGGCAGGCCGGGCAGCACCGGGTGGTACTGGTGCAGCGCGTCGCCCAGGGGGATGCCGCGATGGCTGAGCAGGCCGCTCGGGCCGACGATGCAGCCGACCCCGTCGGCACGCTCGCCGTCGCCCCACAGCTTGCGCGCGCACTCCATCAGGGTGGAGTCCTCGAAGCCCCAGCCGGTGAACAGCGCCGAGGGCCAGATCGCCTCCAGCAGGTCGCCCACCCGCCCGGCCCACGAGAGGCCGGGGAAGTGGAAGTTGACCTGCTGGGGCGCGTGATAGTGGCGCTGCAGGCGGCGCAGGTACTCCACCGCGACCCGATCCCCCGGCGGCAGCCGCCACGCCGCCCCGCGGGCGGTCGAGCGCAGCCGGCGGGAGGCGGTGAAGAGGTTGCGCGAGACCTCGTTGGAGAGGCGGTTGCTGAACAGCCCGTCGAGCAATCCGTCGAGGATCGCGGGCGAGCAGCGCCCCTCGCCGTCGAGCAGTTCGCCGAGCACCGCGCCGTTGAGCGCCGGATCGAGGTAGATCCCCTTGGTGACGCCGTGGACGAAGCGCTTCTCGCCGAGGCCGTTGACCACCCGCCGGAAGAAGGCGGGATCGGTAACCGGCACGTCGGCGTCGTGGAGCAGTGCCGCGGCCGCGCCGCCGTGGCGCCGGCGCAGCCACTCCAGGGCGCAGGCGAAGAGGAACTGTTTGGGGAAGCGGCGGTTGCCGTCGCCGCGCAGGGTCAACCGCTCCACGGGGAGGTCGAGGCCGGCGGGCAGCGGCGCCGGCGAGGCACCGTCGGCGGTCACCTCCACCAGCAGCACGGCGACCCGCTGCGACGAGCGGCGGGCGGCACGGTCGATGGAGAGCAGCGTGCGCCGCAGGTTGGCGGCGCGGATTGCGGCGCTCTCCGCACTGGAGGCGAGGCGGGTGGCGGTCGAGATCGGGTTGGCGATCGGGTCGGCGGCGCCGGCGGAGAGGGAGTAGCCGACGGTGGTGACCACCTGCGGCGGCGTCGTCGCCGCCACGGCCAGGGCGGGCTCGCCGCTGTCGAAGTAGGGGATCACCAGGTGGAGGGGCGAGGTCTCCTCCATCTCCGCGGCAGGAACGGCCGGTGCGGAAGGCAGGGCGGCGGCGGAGGTGTCCGCCGCCGCAGGAGCGGCGGTGGCCGGTTTCAGTGGCGCCGGCGGCGCAGGCAGCGCCCGGAACCCGCCGCCGGTGATCCGGTGCTCGCCATCGACGTCGGGCAGGTGGAAACGCAGCCGCTTGCCGCGCAGCTCCGCCCAGTGGCGGGCCACCAGATTGGTCATGCGGTAGTCGGGGTTCTCGTCGGAGAAGCCCGTCATGTGGATCTCCTCGGCGTTGGTGCGCAGCAGCAGGTCCATCAGCGGGAACAACGAGCGGCCGGCGAGCAGGCCGTTGAGGGTCTGGTGGCGGGCGTGGCGATCGCGGTCGAGGCGCAGCGCGATGCGGTACGCCGCGCCCTCCCGCTGGTCGTCGTCGAGGCGGGCGAAGCCGTTGATCACCATCGGCCGGCCGGCGGCGTCGTGGTAGGTGAAGAAGCCCAGCGGGTGGGGCTTGACCGAGTAGTAGTAGCTGCCGCCGCCGGGGTTGCCGAGGCGCCGGTAGTCGAACCGCCGCACCCGCCACCCCTCGCGCCGCGCCGCCTCCTCGGCCGTCGGCGGCAGCGGGTGTTGCGCGTCGAAGGCGGGCAGCGGGCGCCCCTCCTTGCATCCGGGGCAGAGCACTTCCGGGTGGCGGGGAAAGAGGAAGGTCATGCCCGGCTGGCGGGTGTGGGGACCGATCGCGCGCAGCGCCGAGTAGTCCACCGCAAGCGCCACGTCGAGGGCGGGGATGCCGTTGATGGCGGCGTTGAGGCCCACCTTGACCACCGGGCCCGGCGGGTTGGCCAGCTCCAGCGCGCGCATCCCCAGCCGGGCCGAGCCGTAGGCCCAGAGGGTGGCGCCGCCGTCGATGCGCCGGTTCAGTTCGGTCACCAGCTCGTCGAGTTGCGGGGGGAAGCGCCCCCAGGTCGGTCTGTTCGTCTCCATCCGCCCCTTCCTTCCGAACGGCCGCTTTCGGCCGGGTGTCGTGATATGCAATTCCTCGGAAGGGAGATCGATAGCAAACACTGGTTTGAATGTCTTTCGGGAATTTCCCCGGTCACCATAAGGGAACTCGAATCACCGACGAGCGGTGTCGTTTTCGGGGGCGACACCGCCGGGCGCACGAAAAAACGGGGCCGCATCGCGTTGATGAGCGGGGCGTCGTGGAGGTGAACCTCGTCTCCACGCCCTGCGTGGAGACGCCGGGGACGGCATGCGTCCGGAGGGGGGGGGCGGGGAGAGGACTTCGGACAGCGGACGGGGGGTAACGCGGGGCGTCGCAGTGGGGGCGTGCCGGCAAATGCGTTGCCTCGCGGGGTTACCACGCGAGGTTACCACGCGGAGCGTGGTAACCAGGGGCATCCGGGGCGGCTGCCCGACGGGCTATCCCTCTTCCCGCATGGCCGGCGCAGCGAGGTAGACGTCGTAGCGGGTGGTCTTGCTCTCCACGGTGTGGTTCGGCGGGCGGTCCGCCAGCGGTGGCGCCCCTCGCGGGCGCTTGACCACCACCCGCTTCGCCGCGCAGGCGAGGGCCGCCGCCAGCAGACGGTCGGCATCGGGGTCCTCCCCCACCAAGTCGCGGAACAGCCGCATCTCCTTCTTCACCAGGGCGCTCTTGTCGCGGTGGGGATACATCGGATCGAGGTGGACCACCTCGAAGCGGCCGGCGAGCCTCGCCATCGCCTCGACGGCATCCTCCTCGACCAGCGCCATTCGCACCACCACCGCGGCGGCCTCGGGATCGTTCTGCGCCCGCCGCAGACCGTCGCGCAGCAGCGCGGCGACCACCGGCGAGCGCTCGACCAGGGTCACCGCGCAGCCCAGGGAGGCGAGCACGAAGGCATCGCGGCCGAGGCCGGCGGTGGCGTCCAGCACGCCCGGTGCCGCCCCCTTCCGCAACCCCACCGCCTTGGCGATGGGCTGGCCGCGGCCGCCGCCGTGGCGGTGGCGATAGCCCACCTTGCCACCGACGAAGTCGGCATACACCGGCCCCGGCGCCTTGGGGGACACACTCCTCAGTTCCAACCGCTCGCGGGAATAGAGCAGCAAGTGTGTGAATTCGGAAGTGGAAGAGTTCACGCGGAGATCGCAGAGAGAAGACGCAGAGAGCGCAGATGGCTCCGCCATTCCACCTCTTTTCTGCGCGCTCTGCGTCTTCCCCTCCGCGAGCTCTGCGAGAGATTCTTCTCTTAACACGGGCAAGCCGAGCCGCTCGGCCAGCGCCGCCGCCTCGGCGATCCGCGCGGGGTCATCACAGCCGACCGCCAGCCTCACGGCGGTGGCGTCCGTCGGTCGATCCAGCGATCGACCCGCCCCCAGAACCACTCCAGCAGCCGCCCCCAGCGGGAGCGGCGGCGCCACTGGTCGCAGTCGATCTCACGCGATTCCGCGAAGTCGCCCTCGAACAGTGCGGCCAGCCCGGCGGCGAAGGCGGGGTCCTCCACCTCCTGGTTGGCCTCCAGGTTCCAGCGCAGGGTCCAGCGGTCGACGTTGGCCGAGCCGACCGCCCCCCAGTCGTCGCAGAGCAGCAGCTTCTGGTGCATGAAGCGGGGCTGGTACTCGAAGATGCGCACCCCGTCGCCGAGCAGCCGGCCGTAGAAGCGGCGCCCGGCGTGGCGCACCGCCGGATGGTCGGTGAGCGGGCCGGGCAGCAGCAGGCGCACGTCGACGCCGCGGCGGGCCGCCCGCTTGAGGGTGCGCCTGAGCTTCCAGGAGGGGGCGAAGTAGGCGGTGGCGATCCACACCCGGCGCTCGGCGCTGCGCGCCCGCTGGATCAGGCAGCGCAGGATCTCGTTGCGCACCCCGCCGCGGGTGTGGGCGACCCGGCCGAGCTGCCCCTCGCCGGTGCCGCGGGGCGGGTCGACCAACCCCGCCGGCGGCACCCCGGCCCAACGCGCCCAGTTCTCGGCGAACAGCCGCTGCCACGCCCCCAGACAGGGGCCATGCACCTCCACCATGGTCTCCCGCCACGCTGCCGCGCCGGCCGCCTCGCCGAGGAATTCATCGGTGATCCCGGCGCCGCCGACGAAACCCACCTCGCCGTCCACCAGCAGCAGCTTGCGGTGGTCGCGATAGAAGTTGCGGCGGATCGAACCGTAGCGCAGCGGGTTGTGGATGGCGATCCCGACCCCGGCTGCGCTCAGCGCGGCACGCTCCCGCTCCCCCAACCGCCGGCTGCCGAACCCGTCGAGCAGCAGGTGGACCGCCACCCCGCGGCGGGCGGCATCGGCCAGCGCGGCGACGAAGCGCCCGGCCACCGTACCCGACTCCATCAAGTACATCTCCAGCAGCACGTAACGCTCGGCGCCCGCGATCGCCGCCAGCATCGCCGGGAAGAAGCGCTCGCCGTCGGCGAGCAGGCGGAAGCGGTTGCCGGTGCGCCAGCGCAGGCGGGCGCAGGAGGTGGAGGTCGGGGGCATGGGGTTACATTGGGGGCACGGAATCAATGGGGCGAGGCTTCAAGCCGTCGGTCACCAACGCTCGCTCCTGTGGGAGCGGAGTGGTACGCATCGGTTCGATCGGCGGCACAAACGGAAACGGCGCCCGGCTTCCGCATCCTGCTCACACCAACCCCCTACATCCCTACAGGC